>CAJVYU010000053.1 GCA_913009735.1 uncultured Fidelibacterota bacterium | reverse complement strand
GAAAGCAACCGGACTATCGCCAAAATCTTTCCCTTGCGCTTTCGCTAATAGGGGAAACACAAAGCTTGCCGTAGTCGCAGCAAAGGTTGGGGTCAAAAACATATATTTAAATGGTTTCGATAAACGTCTTGGACAGATATGATGGATTACCATTAGTGGATAATTGATCTTTGAATCCATTCATAGTTTATATTAAAATCGGACGTTCATTTACATTGGATGTATCAGGGAAGCCCGTGAAATCCGGGCACAGTTCCCGCTACTGTAACCGCTTAGGAATTTCCACGAAGCCATTGTCCGCCAATCGACGGATGAGAAGGCGGAAATACTCTGTTGAGGCGTAAGTCAGGAAACCTGGACACCATGTCTAACCATCGACTTTCGGGATAAGAGTCATGAAACGAAAAAAACTAAAATATCATTATTTCGTGCTCATGACCCCGGTTAAAAACGGGGTTTTTTGTGTATAAGAGGACTTTACAAAACCCATTGCACAAATTAAAAAGTGTAGAATTCCGTCCGCCAGCCGGCGGATTGGAAAATTTGCCCATAGCTCCGCTATTGACTGCATTTCCCGCATTAATCAGACAAATTCTACCTCTTTTTTCTTCAAACATTAGGTTTTGCAAAGCCCTCTATAAGCATTTTTTAATTCTACTCAATTTTATTTCTTTATTGAATGCTTTTCAAATGCGAGGGAATGTTGTTGATAACAATTCAACTCCCATTTCTTTTGTTATTATTCAGAATAAAACAAGTGGTCAATGGGAAATGAGCGATGAGTTTGGGTATTTTACCATTGAATGTACTTTACAAGATTCTCTGATTATTCAACGTTACGGTTATGAACATTCTATATTAATAGTAGAGAATAATTCTCATATAACATTATTTATGAAAATTGATCCTATCATAGTGGAACCCGTAGTAATCAATAAAAACAAGCCTTTAATCACTTCATTTTCCAGACACTACGATTTTGATCAAAAAGACAACAGTGAAATTGCATCCAAGCTCCGGCAATTACCTGGTGTTCAAATTCGCAGTTATGGTGGTCTGGCTGGAAATGCGACTGTCAGTATTGATGGTGGTTCCGGTTCGCATACAAAAATTGTTTATGAGGGTATTGATTTAACAAGCCCGCAAAATGGCGGAACAGATATCTCTCAACTTCCCGGACAATTAATTTCATCTGCTTCGATGGCTCACCAACCCAGCTTGTTTTACGGCTCCGGTACAACAGATGGAATTATATATTTAAAGAATGCAGGTAATATTGCATCATTTACTACCCGTTTTGGTAATTGGGGTAGAAATTCCTGGCTGGCTCAAAAAGGATTATATATTTCCAAGTTTAATGTTCATGCTTCCCTTGGACAATTAAATGCGGAAGATAATTACGAAGTACAATGGCGGGGTGAAAAAAGTATAAGAGAGAATAATCATATTTATAAAGATTACGGTACATTCTCTTTTTCAGGTCCAATTCATCCCCGATTCAATTTGACAGGTTCTTTTCTCTACTCAAAGCAAGATAGAGGGATTGCCGGTTTAGTGTACTCACCCAGTTTAAATGCATCACGAAACGATGAATTAATGCTTATGTCTATTTCCGGTTCATATCTTTTATCGAACGGATTTCTAAATGGCCGCATCAGTAAACGCAATAGCGACGAAAGCTATATTGATCCTGATTATGCTATTGACAGTCGGCATACGGTATATTCTAATCAACTTCATGTTTCTGCTAAACTGAATATTTCTCCGTCTATTTCACTCAATACACAAGGAGAATATTCCCAAGAAGGAATCGTCAGTACTGACACTAACCATAAAAAGAGAAACAATGTTTCCGGTTTAATCGCTGCAGATTGGAACCGTAACTCTATCCTTTTGCGTTCAGTAATTCGCTTTGACAAAATAGGCGATACACATCGGGGTTTTACCACCAATACTGACTTGACCTGGCAGCAATCAACTTATTTGAAACATATTTTTTCAATCGGCATTTCTTTTCGTGCTCCTTCCTTTAACGATATGTACTGGATCCCGGGTGGAAACGAACATTTGCAGCCAGAACGGGCAATTAAAGCCATGATCATTAATTCATGGCAGTCAGAAAAATCAAAATTTGATTTAACGACACGCCATATCAAAAGTACGGACTTGATTCAATGGGTTCCCGGGGATAACCATTGGACAGCGGAAAATATAGCTTCTACTGAACGCACCAGTTTGTCTTTATCTACACAATTATTGCTCCCTTTCTTATATTTTAATGGGCATATAACCCGACTCTGGACCCGGGATTATAATCGCAATAATGCATTACGATATGCCCCGGACTATAGTGGATTTATTTCTTTAAGCAAGAATTTTAAGCGCATATCTATTACCCTGTCAGGGTATTATACCGGTGAACAGATAGCCATGTATGGTTTCCCTGAAGATGAAATTCTACCGGATTATATTTTCTCATCAGCATTTATTTCTTTTGAACAATTAATTTTCAGCCAAATAATTACATTAACGTTTTCAATCGAAAATATGTTTGATAAACAATATCAAACTGTTCTTGGATACCCCGAACCGGGAAGAGCATACAACTTAACACTCAACATACACCCAAAGGAGAAATCATGAAGTCAGTACTAAAGCATACATTCATTCTGTGGATTATTTTATTCATCGGATGTGAAGATGAAAAACCAAAAGAAGAGGTTCGGAATGGCAATTTATTCATTCTATGTGAAGGTAATTACGGATCGGCAAATGCGTCTCTCTGGTCAGTAGACCTTGACGATGAAGCTGCAGAAATAAATGCGAATGTATATGAATCACTGACGAATGTCAGCCTTGGTGATGTAGCCAATGCCATGTACATCCACAATGACCTGTTATACATTATTAACAATAACAGCCATTCGCTGGAGATTCTGGGTTTGGGAGAAAATATAACCTATCTGACCCGTGTCGACCTTTCCACGTCAAGCCCGCGCTATATGGCATTTAGCGATGATAAAGGTTATATCACAACCTGGTATAATGGCATTCTGATTCTAGACTTGAATTCAAACTTTATTTCGGATACCATTAGTATCAATGGCATGCCGGAGGATATTATTTACGATGACGAAAATCTTTATGTCTCAGTACCCATGAACAGCGATTGGTCAACCAATGATGACATTCTGAAAATAGATGTATCTTCACAAGCTGTTATTGATACATTTGATGTTGTAGCAGGTCCGGAGCGATTATTAATATCAGACAATAAGTTGTTTGTTGCGAGTACTTACTATGATCTTAACTGGAATTCATACTCAGGTACGAGTGCAATAGAATTATCTTCAGGAACAATTCAAACAAATGATTATGGAATGTCTTCTGAATATGGGTCTGACCTTGTGGAAATTGATGGCAGTGTTTTTAGAGCAACCACAATAGGTATCGCGCCTCTAAACAGTGATTTAAGTGTAGATAACAATAGGTCAAAAGGTGATTTCAGCGGAGTGTATTCAGTGGTCGTTTCCGGTGACAAAATTATTTTTGGTGTTACGGATGATTATTTAGCTCCGGATCAAGTATTTGTCACTGATTTGGAAGGGAATATCCTGCGTACATTTGAAGTTGGCGCCATTCCAACCGATTTTGCTGTTTACGAAAAATAGTAATGTAACCTTCCGGAGGCTTGAAACCTTCGGAAGGTTTTTTCAATCTTCTTATGCAGGAAGTGACGTTCTGCATGAGCTGCTCAATCCTTAAACGCCCAGTAAATATTAAACATAACCAGCCGACCCATTGGAGGCAATGTTGAATTATACTGAACCAGAAAATCTCCCGCTTCCTTATTGGGAAACATTTGTAACGCAGTTGGTTCTATGGCCTGGAGAATATTCCGCATTGACCATGTAATGGTCATGGTGGAGATGGTGGCAGAAACATCAAAATGAAGAAGCCAGATATCGGGTATACTCATGGAAGATCGAATCGGTTCAATTGGTACCCCATCCAATGGAGATAGTAAGTCAGTATCTTCCCTGTTCAATAATCCCTCTCCATAAAATTTTACAGATAAATCAAAGCGGTTAAAAAACCGGTCTTTTTCAAAGTTGAGTTGAAAATATACTTTATTGCCGATTCCATCTGATAAGTAATAATTCCCTTTCTGGAATGAATATGAACCTTTGAACGACATGTATTTTAAAAAATCAAATTGTCCATAGAATTCAAAAGTGGAGTAAAAACCCTTACGAATACTGTTTATTTCACTAACGCCGCTATAATAGTTTAATCCGGTTCTTGCATTTTTGAATTCGGCATTTGCTGAAAATTCACTTAAAATTAATCTTTCAATCATATTATCATGATCCGCTTCCCAAATACGAAGATGGGTTGGCTTAAATTGATCAGAGTATTTTGCATTGGCCGAAAAAACTTTCCATGATTTAAAATATTCCACTGAAAGATATCTAGGCGATTCGCCATTATCAAAAAATGTACCGCCGTAATACACATTGATTCTATTCCATTTTATTTTTGTGTAGGATGTTGCCCAGTTGGTCTGTCTGCGAATTGTGTCCAATTGGGTAATAGACTGGGTATTTAAGTCTAAACCAAATGACATATCAAACACTTCAATTTCGAATCCCTTCAGCTGGTTATGCCAGAAGGTTCGATTAATGTACTGACTTTTCCTGTTTGAATACCAAGATAGATCCACACGGCGCCATTGTTGGAAAAGCGCTAAATGGGATGTCCATTGAAGTTTATCACCCGGTGATTTTGTAAGGATACCTGCTGCTAATATTTCATCTTCAAATAATCCATTATAAAGGGATGTATCCGGTATACCGGATTCGGTTATAAGCCTGGCGGCAGCCGCATCAAGCAACCAGCCGTTCTTTTCAGAAACATATTCCAATGTATACGATTGCTGAAGTGGAACCGTCATACCTCGTGGATGGAAAAACTGCCCATTCCTACCGGCATAGCTGCGTTTGAATCCATGTAAACCTATATATTTTTTTGGTTTATTATAATCGAGATCCAAAGCCAGTTGATCGTAATTATAGTCTCCGTCTTTGTAATCAAAAGATGATTTGGAAAATGTTGAATCTTGAATTTGGTGACTGGTTTGTGGAAACTGATTTGAGGTTAATAATGCGAAACGGGATTTAATGTGGTCACCATACCGTTGAGGATAAAACGTATACGTCCCATCAAATAAAAGTGGTCCTGAAGTCCAATCTGAATTCCAAAATAATCTGCTATTTACAGTTGACGATCCATATTGTCCGCTCCAATCATAAGGTCGTTCGATAATATTTTGACTATAAAAGAGAGACGTAATAAGAAACACGAATAAAGGAGTCCTCATGGAAAATATTTTGCTCATTGTTTTATTATAACTATTCATTACTAATAATTATTATTCTCATATTTTATTTTTGTATTCTTGGCGGTTTATCTTTTTTATTAACCGCAAAGGTCGGGGAGATTTACGCAAAGTTCCCAAAGGTTCTTTAAGTATTAAGTCCTCAAAAAATAACGGTATTGCTTTTTCTGTGTTCATTTTACTTTAGTGTTCTAGGCAGTTAATCTTTTTTTACTAAATATTTTGTAACACGTGGAACACCTACTGCAAACACAACTGCATTGGACACCTGATGCAATAAGGTAAACCCGATGCCCGAAATATATAAACCGATGGTCCTGGAAAGATCAAACCCGGCACTGATAGGATAACTCAATGTTGTTAAGGAATCAAAAATAAATGTCAATATAAATCCGACTGCTCCAAGGGAAATTATGTGCATCGTGGAAAAATCTTTTTTTAAAAAGAAATGACGAAGCAGCCCTCCACAAAAACCTATAAACGCCATGCCCACGATTTGAGAAATGAACAATGGTGGAAATATCAAACCAGAGCCCATGGGGTTCAGACCGGAAAAAACCATTTCTGCTGTTCCGCCAATAATCAAGCCCCAGGAAGTACCCAAGTGCATTCCGGCTAAAAAAACAATCACTGAAATGAGTTCGATATTGGGAATCATGAGGAGTGCAAAACCGGCGCCGATAGCCAGTGCAGCAAAAATAGACGCCCGCACCAGTTTATTCAGATTCATCCGGTCCTTTGTATAAAGGCGTGCGGAAGATATTCTTTTTATCCGTCCATTTCCTTTTGTTTTGATCTCCTTCGATTGCCAACTTCAACAGGTTCATTTTGGCATCCATATTGTCGATCATATGCACCAGCATCGCTTCAGGAAATGCCGGTTGTTTTGGACTTTGCCATTCAAATCGACCTTGGTGGGATAAAATAATATGCTCCAATTTCTGTAATAATTCTTTCGGGAATTTTTTGATTTTCATTGCTGCAGCTTGAACCATATCCCGTCCGAGAACAATATGACCAATGAAATTTCCTGAATCGGTGTATTCCGCTTCCATGTCTTCGGATATTTCTTCCAGCTTACCGATATCATGGAGAAGCACTCCAGCCACCACAAGATCGCAATCCACATCGTATAATCCGGATAGTTGATTGGCAATCTTGGCCATGGAAAGCACATGTTCTAAAAATCCGGATCGATAATTATGATGCATAACAACGGACGCCGGGTGAATCAATAATTTTTCCTTATGCTCCTTGTAAATAGAAGATACTACTTTTTTCAAAAATGGATTTTTTATTTTTCCAATGATGTCAACAACTTCTTTCCACATTTTTTTCCGATCATGCGGTGACGTGGGCACCACCAATGCCGGATCGTAACCGAAACGTCCGTAATACTGAACAGACGCTTTACTAATCTTCGCAATGACCAATTGATGACGCTCCTGGAAAGATTCCACATTTCCCTTAACGGCGACGGGATCGCCAGATGAAAATTTTTCATTAAGTTCTGCGACTTTATCCCAGATTTTAGCATGAACCGTCCCTGTATTATCACGGAGGACAAGATCCAGATATAAATCTCCATTGCGGGTATAGCGAAGATGTTTCTCCACACAGAGAAAAAACCCCTGGATTGAGGCTCCTTCTTTGAATTCATCTATTCTAACAATCTGTTTCACAATTCCATAATATTTGTAAATAAAATTACAAATGAAAGTGACTCAATACCATTTATTGGAAAGGTCATTAATTAAATAACTTTAACTACGCTTTAGATAATTACTTTCTATTGTTCATAACACCCACGGAGGAATGATATTAATTTCCGGAGGAACCTGTTTACCTTCAATTTTCATCCGCACCAGATTCAGCTCCGAACAGGGATATAAATTATTAAAAAACTTTAAATGATTGACGGCAGTTCGTTTTACTTTCACTTCAAAAGGAATATATTCAATACCCCGCTGCAGAACAAAGTCAACTTCTTTACCGTCATTCGTTCGCCAGAAATAAAGGGTATCTAAAACCTCAAGTTTTTTATTTAATGCACAAAATATTGAGTTTTCAAACAAAGCGCCTATATCACTCCTTTCATCAATTGGGTGAAAATTTTTTACTAATGCATTACGAATACCCGTGTCATTAAGATATACCTTGGGCATTTTTTTTATCTCTTTTTTCTTATTTGAAAAACAAGGGCGTACTTCAGTAGCAAAATATGTATCATAAAGTACCTGTAGGTATTTTTTTAAGGTTCTTAAGTCAATTTTCAGAGTTTTTGAAATAGAATTTGTGTTGAATAATGCACCGGTTTGAATTGCACAAAGAATAATCAATTGATTAAAAGCATCTAATCGTTCAATCTGAAAAAGATATTGAATATCCTTAAAAATGTAACTTCTGATGTTTTCATGTAAGACAGCCTGTTTTTCCTTTTCATTGTTTGCCAATACAACTTCAGGGTATCCTCCATAAATCATAAAATCTTTGTAATAATTTTTTAATTTTTCATGGAAATGTACTAACAAATCGATCTGTGCAGTTTTATGTGTATTGCCCAACAATTCTGCGATTCTTTCCTCTTGTTTAAAAACCATAAACTCTTTAAAAGTTAATGGATGAAGTTGGTAGATAAATTTCCGACCGACAAGAGAATCTCGAAATTTATATTTTATTTGCGCTGCTGATGAACCGCTTAAAATCAACTTGATTTGATGGGAATGATGATCAACGATAAGTTTTACAAAATTAGAGAATTCATCCAAATATTGGATTTCATCCAGAAAAATGAAAACTCTCTCATTTGAAGGAAACCCTTGCGCTTGAAACCATTGTATAAAATTACTGTAGCCGGATTTGAACAATTTTATTGCATCCAGATTTTCCAGATCAAAAAAGAGTGTTTTCTTATCTTTAATTTGATTTTCAATTCGGTGAAGTAATGTAGTTTTTCCTACTCGTCTTGAACCCAAAATAAACAAGGCTCGAGGATTGTCTAAATTCTCCAATATTTCTAATTCTAAATTTCGTGGATAACTCATCATATAACTTTAATTTATGCAATAAAATGTAATATAAAATTAAAACACAAACAAACTATACTGACATAGGTATGTTAATATAACCTGGGTTATATTAACATTGGCATGTTAATTTAGTCTGGATTATAAATTACACATATGTACATGTTTAATCCGATTATTCGTGCAGGTGAGCGCCGTATGTGTTAATGATAAGCTGCATAAGAATATCGTCTATAAAATATTATCGTAATCATCAATCATATCGGAGAAATTCAAACCGGTATATTTCCAATCGTCCGGTAAATTATGTTTGGTAAAATTGTACATAGTATAATTCCAATGATATTCAAAATCTTTTTCGTCTCTGATAATGTGATCATGAAATGATTTTTGCCATTTGAATTCGGGTTGACATATTTTACAACCATGTTTTTCAACATATTTTTTACGGTATTTCAAAACGGTTTTATCAAATTCATTCAGAAGGTGATGATCCCCCCGAACGGGGCGTTCCATCCGCTCTCCACGTTCACCACGTTTACCACGTTCACCACGTTCACCACGAATGCGACATTGGCCAATGTCGCCTTCGGGGGAAACGGATTCGGGGGGAACGGATTCGGGGGGAACGGATTCGGAGGAAACGATTGGGATGGCGGAAACATTGTCGTGTTCAATTAACAAATTCTCCAAATCCTTCGGATTATGTCCCATAATTATATTCAAATTCCGTGAAACATGCCGTTTGAAAAATTGCATAACCTTCGAATAATTGGCAATATCGTTTTTGGGTTCAATTAACAAATGAAAATGGTCGTAATTCAAACAAAATGCTAAAAGAGAAAACTGTTTCATTTCTTTTGTTAATCTCAATTCTTCAATCCATAAATCACAAAATGTTTCCTCTCTATAATATTCAATTCTATCCTGAATATTGCAGGTAATAAAATAAATGTAATCACCGTAAATGCGTTTTTGGCCGTTTTTATGTGGATAGGACATTTCAAGTATCTTTTACATCAGAAAGGACGGTCACTCAAATCCTCACCACCCCACCACTCGAATCCGACATTGGCCGATGTCGTTTTCGGGGTGTGGGCTAGGGGAGTGATCAGGATTCATTTTATTGGAAGTTGTTTATCTTGTTTCACCGTTACTTCCGACGTGTCTTTATAAATGGCTTTCGAGATTATATCAGTGGTTATTTCGTCAATATGTTCCCGAAGAATTGTATTGAACTTTTCAAATTCCGGCATCAAAACATCATCAACAAAACGCTTTGGGATTTTTGCCATAACGGTTGTGTATCGCTGACGATAATACCGATAGGGATTGATTCCATATCGCCGCATCAAAGAAACCATGAGCCGACGAGACCACATATCGGTTAATGAAAATTTATACTCCACCGACGGATCAGATTTTTTAAACGCATCAAGCCGTTCTCTGATTCGATCCAACGCATTCGACGCCGCATGTTTTTCACCCGGCGTTTGCGCACCGGTGAATAACCGTTCTATTCTCTTAAATTTGCGAATTAAATCTGCTTCGTTATGCATTTGATTCCTTTCTATCTTAATTAATTTACTGCCCTTTTTGGAAGTAAGTTGAGAATTTTCAGTGATTACCCGGTTCATCCCCGCGTCTGCGGGGAACACTCCATTCGACAGCATATCTCCCACGACGTTTCCGGTTCATCCCCGCGTCTGCGGGGAACACCTACACCAACCAGAAACGTTTGAACAGGTCTTCGGTTCATCCCCGCGCCTGCGGGGAACACTTTTCTGTATCGGCGCAATCTGTCTCCCGTCGTTTGCCGTCAGGGGCAAGCAATTTTAACCGTACGATATTTTCGTACAGTTGATCTGATCCCGCTTCCTGATACATTTTTCTTTTGAGATCATACCAGTATCTTTTCGGGTTATTACTAGCCGAAAGGACGCCGACGACATCAATTACAGAAAACCACCACGCATTATTATGCAATGTCCGCCGAATTTGTTTGTCTTTGAAAACTACCAGTTTTGTTTCCATGTTCTTTTCCCTAATTGGTTTTTACTCTTCTTGGAGAGAATAGCCTTCGTTCAGAAGCAAACGAAACAGGATTATCTGGCAGAGAATCTCGCCCATCCGCAAAATTCTCCACCTCCACCTGTCTGCTAAATAAGTCGAGTGGTTTTTCTCCAATAAGGAGGCTCAGCGCATCGTCCCGATTTTCCTTCAAACCGGCAAAAACCGGCGCCGAGGGAATGCAGGTCTTACGGCCAAGCCAAATCCCCCAGACAGGATTATCGAAAGCATTTGCAATCTCTATCAGCAGAGATGGTGCGCCTTCAAGAATAACACCGAAGGATGCATCGCATAAATATTGACGATGAGTTATGTGACAGTCCTTGATTCCTCCAGCAGCTTTTTTTGTGTTTTGCACAGTGTGATAGTCCTCCATCCGTCGAATAGGTAATTCTTTTTTCAATCCATTTCGGGGGATGGCGATTGCAGTCATTTTTACTGTACGGAACTTATCAAGAAACTCTTTTTCCTTATCGCTTCCACGCGAAAACCCAAGAGCAGCACAAAATAGTCCGGCGATAGCGCTTTTTGTTGGCATCAAGGCTGTATTACGACGATTGTACTGGCTATCAAATCCCCAGGACTGTAGGGGACCTACCAAACGAAGGGCCAGATAGTTTTTAGATGACATGCTCAACCATCCCTTCAATGAGTTGATTAAATGATCTGGTTTCGATGGAACCAAGGTTTTCTTTAATCTGATCTTTCAAACTCCCTTTTACAACTGCTTTTTCAAATACAGAATTGATTCCCCATGTTTTCTGAATATCAGAATACTCGATATTCATTCGATTGACTGACTCAACAGCAAAGCCTTTTGTTGAAGGACGCACAGGGGTTTCAAATGCATTGACTAATTGAATAGGATGACCTTTCTCCCGAACAACACCTAGCACATACACCGGCAATGTATTGCCATTCATGGTAGTTTTACGCGCACTCGGAACTGCCTGGATGGTCGCCTTCAAGAATGTCTTCACAACTTGTTTCCGTGTTTCAATGGTGCGACTGGTCGTTCCATCCTCAAAAACCGCATCACCCAAGTGGTCGTTTTTAGCCAACTCATCAAGATTTAGCGCAGCGAAGCGATAGTAAGTAGCAGAATTGAATTCAAGCGTACTGGTCATTCCCGCGCCAGATTCTTCGTCAGACTGTAAGTCATCTACAGCGGCAAAAAAATCAATCTCGTTATCTACTTTATGAGTTGAAAGGAAGGGATTTAACCCTGTCTTGTGGACTTTTCACAATAAGAACATTAGTTCGCAAGCTTCAAGCCCTTAGCCCGGATTTTTGTTGGATCATAATAAAGGCTTGTTTTTTTGTCAACCTTTCAAAGGTTTGTAACCTTTGAAAGGATTAGTTCATTCTGTATTTTCTACTATGAATGTCACCATAAAAACAGCTTCATATTCCAACTCTCGTGACCGTAAAATTTTACAGGTTTGCCTGCAAAACTGGTTTAAAAACCCGAAAGAGCTGCAGTTTACCGATCCTCGCATGTTTTATCCATTCGATTTTCGTAAATGGTGCTCATTATCATATAAAGACGAAAATGTCACGCCATTTATTGCAGTCATAGAAAACTGGATCGTGGCTTATATCAGCGTAAAGGTGGTTCCGGATAATCGGCAGGCTCACTTCTTCCATTTATTTGTTGATCAGAAATATCGAAAACGGGGGTACGCAAAAATGCTTTTGACCCACGCAGAACATTTTGCAAAAGAATTAAAATTAAAGTATATCACCCTGCATGTTTCTCCGAAAAATGACCGGGCTAAACACATATATGAGCAATTTGGTTTTGTTGATAATGGAGTCACTTCCAGGGGAAGCATCAAAATGAAAAAAGAATTGTGATGGAAGATGGAGGATTTTAGCTTTTGTCTTTCAACTTTAAGCTTTGAGCTCTATCCTTTACATTACAATTCTCACATTTAGGATCGGTATCCCCTTGCTTCCAGTTTTTCCTGAACCGAATGAATGTGTAAATAAGTGCTCCGGTTAAAATTGCTATCGAAATAACTGTCTGAACATCCATTAACCGAACCCCAGTATCTTCCCGCCCTGGTAGACCAATAACGAAGCGCCATATGCCAGCGTATTCATATACACGATCATTAACAGGGGCCATTTCCATGAATTGGTTTCGTTCCGCACAATGGCAAAAGTAGCCATACATTGCGCTGCATAAACAAAAAAGACTATAAGAGAAAGAGCAACCAAAGGTGTATAAATCGGCTTACCTGTTTCCGGGTTGATATCGTTTTGCATTGCTACTTTTAATTCCACGACACCGTCACCATCAGATTCCACATTATAAATTGTTGCCATAGTACTAACCAGTACTTCCCTTGCGGCAAATGACGTGATTAAACCGATACCCAACTTCCAGTCAAAACCCAATGGTTTAATTACGGGCTCAATGGCATGTCCTATTTTCCCGGCATAACTCTGCTGAATCGAATTATTATTAAATGATGCTTCGTCATTTGATGGAAATGATGCCAGAAACCATAAAATAATCGAAATGGACATTATAATTTTCCCGGCATGGACAATAAATACTTTCCCTCGATTAAATACAATCCTGAAAACAGATCGCCACAACGGTGTCCGGTATGGCGGAAGTTCCATTACAAAAGAAGATTTCCCTTTCGTTTTAATAAATATACTAAATATCTTGGCCAGGACAAATGCCGTTGCTGTTCCTAAAAAATACATAACGACCAAGGTCAGTCCCTGCAAATTTATGAATCCCAATAGACTCGTCGCCGGTATAAATGCACCGATCATCAGTGTGTACACAGGCAACCGTGCACTGCAACTCATTAATGGTAAAACCAGGATAGTGATTAACCGTTCCTTCCAACTATCGATAGTTCGCGTTGACATGATACCTGGAATCGCACAGGCGTAACCGCTCATTAGTGGAAGAACAGAACGCCCATGTAATCCGATCTTCGTCATGAAACGATCCATCATGAACGCCACTCTTGCCATATAACCGGAGTCTTCTAGTACAGTCATAAAAAACATTAGCATAAGAATTTGAGGAAGGAATACAAGAATAGCACCGACACCGGCTATAATTCCTTCTACAATTAAATCCCTCAACATTCCGGGTGGCATAATATGTAAAACCTGTAGACCAATCCATCCAACTCCACTATCAATCCAATCCATTGGTACAGATACCCAAGTGAAAATGGATTGAAAAATAAAATACAATATCATTATGAAGATGAATGGGCCAGACCAGGAATGTGTTAAAACTTTGTCTACTTTTTCGCTAAAACTTTCTTCAGAAAGATTCGTATCAACAATAAGCTTGGCTTCTGACAGTACACCGTCCAGCCACGCATAGCGCAGGGTTGCTTCCAGAATGCGGTGTTTCACTCCCATTTCCTCGAAATCATCCACTGCTTTTTGCCTGATTTCTTTCAGATCACTCATGAATGATTTGTCAACAGAAAATCCGTTTTCCAACAATAATTCATAAATGTCGATAGTGGAATTTCTCGTGATCAGCCGCAATGCCTGGGCAGTGGCAAAACGATCATCGTAAGAAAAATTCGTCAATAATAATTCTTTCAGCGGTTGCAGGATGTTAACATAATCCTTTTTAAGAGAAATCGGGAATTTACCGTTAACAAAATTCCCGGTTTTTATTGACCCGTGAATCGCATCCAATAGTTCATCCTGACCCCACCGTTCTATTGCGGACATGGGAATAATGGCTTTTACTCCAATATCCTGTGCTAATTTTTTAGTATCGATTTCCAGGTTGTTTTTTACGAGGTCCATCATATTCAAAGCAACAACAACCGGAATCTCTAAATCGGTAAGTTGTGTCGACAGATATAAATTCCGGCTCAAATTTGTCGCGTCCACGACCGAAACAATAACGCTTGGAGGGTTTTCCCCGTGAGTCCAGTGAAGCACTTGTTCCGTTACAATCCGTTCGTCCATCGATTCCGGTGTCAGACTGTAGGTACCGGGGAGATCCAGAAGATCAAATTGGTCACCATTGGCAAATTGAGCCTTCCCGATTTTCTTTTCCACGGTTACACCGGGATAATTTGACACTTTCTGATTCAGGCCGGTCAGTAAATTAAAAATGGCTGTTTTGCCGCAATTCGGGTTTCCAACTAACGCAACCCATTTTTGATCTATATTCTTCTTCATTCGCTTATCATAATGTTATGGGCATCTTCTTGTCGTAACGAAACGTGATAATCCCGGACTTTTATTTCAATGGGGCCATTCATGGGTGCGGTTTTTATCCTGCGAATTTGGATCCCCGGCATTATCCCCATTTCAACCAAACGCGACTGCAACTCCATTTCACCGGAAAAGGATTGAATTGTGGCTATTTTTCCGTCTTCTAAATCATAAAGTGTCATTGACAATCCTTACATATTCCAAATAGTTGATGAATATGTCGAACCAATTTGAAACTATATTGTTCAGCCACTCTTTCCTGAAGATTTTCAATTTGATTCACTACAAACTCCTCTATTTTACCACATTTCATACAAATAATATGATCATGGTGACTGATATCGATTTTATGTTCAAACTTACTGGGCCCAACTCCAACATCCAGTTTGCGAACCATATTGTACTTCACTAAAACATCAATGGTTCTATAAACGGTCGCCCTGGAAACCGATATCCCTTTTTCGCGGAGAGAATGATAAATTTCATCAGCATCCCGGTGCTCACCACTTGATAGAATTTCCTTCCAGACTTCTTCACGCTGACATGTGAAACGTAATCCTTCTTTTGCAAGAACTTGTTTTAATTTTTTTAGATTATTCGTCATGATTAATCCTTATTGATAATGAGTCTCAAGTTAAGGATGATTATTTATAACTGAAAGAAAATTATCCAATCTTAAATTATTTTTTGAATAGAAAAATACTAATGATATAAAGCAGGAAAAAATCCCCCTTTTATAAGGGGGATTTTAGGTGAAATAATTATGTTTTCTCTAGTTACCTGACTTTTTTCAACTTGGCAAATTTGACAATCAATTTTTTCTTAATACCGTCTTTAAACACAACTCCTACACGCTGATTTTCCCCCGAACCGCTTAATGCCATGATTTTTCCTAAACCAAAAATAGCATGTTCCACTATATCTCCGACTCTGAAATCATCGAAAACGGTTACAGTTCGTTTGACTTCCGTCTTGGTTTTTCCTCTGGGTGAAGCGATGACTTTTCGTGTCATTGCTGATGAAAATTTAATTTTTTCCAAATGACTATCCGGGATTTCCCGAACAAACCGGGAAACCATGCCATAATACTGTTCAGATCCTGCCCGGCGGCGATTGTTAGCGTAAAGCATAAATACTTTCTTCTTCGCCCGGGTTAATCCTACATAGAATAATCGGCGTTCTTCCTCCAGTTCTTTCCTATCCTGCAGAGTAAGATACAAAGGGAATAATCCGTCTTCCAACCCAGTTATGAAAACGACCGGAAATTCCAGTCCTTTTGATGAATGTATCGTCATAAGTGTGACTCTGTTTTCCTGATCATTCCAACGATCGATACCCGTCAGCAATGATACTTCTTCAAGAAAATCCGTCAACATTGCTTCCGGATTTCGTGCCATAAATTCATCGACACTATTTAAAATTTCATTGATATTATTCAATCGTTCCAGATCTTCTTGTGTATCTTGATTTTTATAATATTTTATAATACCTGTTTCTTCTACCAGGGTTCTAACCAATTCACCGGCATTGAGTTTATCCAGTAATTCTTGGTATTTAGTGACAATATCATAAAATTTCTGTAATTCGTTTGCCTGCTTTCCGCGAATGTCCATCTTGGATGGATCAGCGAGGACGTCAAACAGTTCCACATGTTCTTTTTCTGCAAGTTTGACACATTTATCAACTGTTTTTAAACCGATTCCCCGCGGAGGAAAATTGATAACCCGGCGCATGGCAATTGTGTCTTTCTTATTAACAATTAACTGCAAATACGCCAGTAGATCTTTTACTTCTTTCCGTTCGTAGAATCGAATACCGCCAATGATCTTATAAGGAATTCCATTTCGGCGTAGACTGTCTTCCAGTGCTCTGGATTGTGCATTTGTACGGTACAGGACTGCAAAATCACTAAACGTTCTTTTGCCCATTTTAATTTCTTTTTCCAGTACACTTATGAGAGCATCCGCTTCTTCCATTTCATCATTGGTTTCCAGCAATCCCAGTTTATCACCGACGCCGTTCATGGCTTTTAATTCCTTCAACGCCCGTTCTGTATTGTTTCTCACTACTGCATTTGCAGCATCCAGAATCTGTTGAGTGGATCTATAATTTTGTTCTAATCTGAACACCTGGCAACCGGGAAACAATTTTTCAAAATTCAGGATATTCTGAATATCTGCTCCCCGCCATCCATAAATGGATTGATCATCATCACCCACAACAGATATCTGCTTGTGTTCTGAAGCAATGGCATGTATAAATAAGAACTGTGGACGATTCGTGTCTTGATATTCGTCTACCAAAACATATTTCCATTTTTCCTGGTATTTTTTTAATACATCCGGATATTTATCAAATAATACTAATGGAAACAGTAATAAATCATCAAAATCAAGTGCATTATTTTTTTTCAATTCTTTTTGATAATTTTTATAAATATCGGCTATGGTTCTTTCTATAACTGTTTTCGCACTTTTCGCGGCTTCGGAGGAATCTTCGAGCTTATTTTTAAAATAACTAATATTATTACTGACCGTTTTCGGGTCGACAAATGTGCGGGCGACATTCATATTATCCATCACCAGTTTGATAAGGGCCAATTGGTCCTGCACATCATATATGGCGAAATCCTGAGAAAAACCTAATCGATGGATTTCCTTGCGTAACAATCGGGCACAAATGGAATGAAATGTTCCTACAGCCAAACATGTCTCTTTATTTTTCAACAGCTCACAGACTCTCTTGGTCATTTCTTCAGCCGCTTTATTTGTAAAGGTTACTGCGAGAATTTCTTCCGGACTGAAAAGTTCATTTTCAATTAAATAAGCTATTTTATGTGTTAGAACACGCGTTTTACCACTACCGGCTCCGGCAAAAATCAACACCGGGTTTCCGACTGCTTCAACCGCTTGTTTTTGTACGTCGTTTAGGGGTTGTTTTTTCATATAATTAAGAGTTTACTTTCTTGGTTTTTGTCTTCTGCCGAACCTGGCTACGGATTTTTTCAAATTTTTTCTTTGCTTTCAAATGTTCTTTTTTAGTTTTACTGAACTTATGATACCCGTCTCCACGGGCAACAAAATATAAATACTCATTTTCATTCGGGTATAAAGCTGCAATGATCGATTCTCTTCCCGGGTTATTAATTGGCCCGGGAGGTAACCCTTTATTCAAATATGTGTTGTATGGTGATTCAATTCTTAAATCTTTATTCAGCAGTCGTCTTGGTCCATCGTCTATTATAAACTGAATCGTCGGATCAGCCTGGAGTCTCATCCTCTTCTTTAAACGATTATGATACACGCCGGAAATGATTGGGCGTTCTTTATCATAAAGTGCTTCGCCTTCAATAATGGATGCCAATGTAATCACTTCTGTTTCTTTTAGTCCAAGTTCGCGAGCGCGGTCACGTAATTCATCTGTCATAAACTCTTGATATTCCTGAACCATTGTTTCCAGGATTTTTTTAGGATCTTCATTCTCTAAGAAATAATATGTATCCGGAAACAGAAATCCTTCAAAAGAATCTTGAGCAATATTCCACTTTTTCAATAAACTTTTGTCCGTACACAAATTCAAAAAATCATCTGCATCAGAGCCTAGAACCTTTTCCACTTCAGTTGCGATATTTTTAATTTGCCATCCTTCCAACACGGTCAGGCGTTTCAAATTGGGTGCACCGTAAACCAATTGGCGTATAATTTGATAATTAGACTGCGCACCATTTAAAGAATATGAACCGGCTGGCAATCGCTTCTCATACCCCAACGTCCACACTGCAATCCTGAAAACCCGCTCATTTGCAATAATCTGTTTTTCCTTCAAGATGCGGCTAATATCAGACACATTGGAACCTTTCGGAATCTGTACCTTTATTGAACTATACGGATTCCCCTGAGGCCAATTAATGATGAGGAGGGAAAAAGCCAATACGCTGAATAACAATACTCCCATCACCGCACAGATCACTCGTTTCCCCGGATTAAAATAATGTAACGTCATGATTTTCGGGGTGCGAATTTAAAACGATGAATTGGATTCTGCCAATTTTCTATTCATTCATAAATAACTTTTTTTAGATAAGTTTCCATTTGGTCATAGAAATAGAACACAGTAATTTCCCCGCCCATATGAAGCATGATCATAAAGAACAGCATATACACTTAATTGAAGGTTGGGCTTTTACCAGCAAAAATTATATTATTTTTGCTGTTGGCGTCCTGCTTATCGCAGGAGGATATATTGTTATGGCTACCGGTGAAACGACAAGCGCACAAAGCGTAACGATTGCACCCATTATGCTGTTTCTCGGTTATATCATTGTGATTCCTGCTGCTCTTATTTACCGGGATAAAAAATAAATTATAAAAATTCAGGATCGTCTATCTTCTCCCTGGAAATCGGAATACGATGGATGAATAGTTTCCACCAAAGGTGGATAGGCAGTTGGTGACTTACCCGCCGTAATAAAATGAAGGCAGAGGTTGAAAATTTGGGATCGTAGTTCAGTTGGTTAGAACGCCGGCCTGTCAAGCCGGAGGTCGAGAGTTCGAGTCTCTTCGGTCCCGCTCCTCAATAAAGCCTGTTTCCTCAACGAGAGATAGGCTTTTTCTTTTTGTGCAGTAATTGGTCTGGTTTGGCCTTGATTTGTCTCAAAATAGCAACCTATTAGCAACCTGGTACTCAAGGTCTTTTCAAACATATTGGAATATTCGACCTGTAAAGACTGAATTAATCCAGCATAGTGTTTATCAGTAACCTTTACAGAACTGTGTCCTAATAACCTGCTGATATTAATCTGGCAATGGTTAGTCGTATGATAAACCCCAAGCCTGCGCTTCGACTTCGGCAAGCAGGCTTTGCGTTTCCCCTGTTACACGCCTACATTTCAGTTCCGACGGACAGGCAGGGAAAAATGAAAAGATTTAATAATGGAATCCTTTGACCATCTCCCCTGTCATAGGGGAGAATTAAAGAGGGGTCTTTTAAATTGGATGGAATGATGAATATCATACGGATAACCGACGCCGGAGTAATAGCAAATATATCTCGTGTTGCGATGTAATACTATGCGCCTGTCGTCTTTTTCCTGACTTCCAGATCGGAAGAGCACACGTCTGAACTCCAGTCACATTCCTTTATCTCGTATGCCGTCTTCTGCTTGAAAAAAAAAAAATAACATCTCACTATCTCACATCCATCCCATCCTAAC
>CAJVYU010000052.1 GCA_913009735.1 uncultured Fidelibacterota bacterium | reverse complement strand
GTGGGGAACAAAATCTTTTAAACAACATGAGGTGTTGCTAGAGTACGGGCTGATTGAATTAATGCATGAGACCTTAAGCCATTCCGATCTGGGTATTGAAATCTATCACATATATTTTTTTTTTCAAGCAGAAGACGGCATACGAGATAAAGGAATGTGACTGGAGTTCAGACGTGTGCTCTTCCGATCTATAACCGAGTTTAACCAAGCAGCTGAAAAAACCTTTGGTTATCATCGAGAGGATGTCTTGGGCAAATCCATTGATATATTGTATTCAAACCCGCAAAAAGGAGATATTGCTCATAAAACAACTATTAATGAAGGTAGTTTTATTCAAGAAGTCCTCAATAAAAGACAAAATGGGGAAGTATTTCCAAGTATTCTGTCTGCCTCAGTACTCAAGAACGAAAAAGGTGAAGTGATGGGTGTAATGGGAGTCTCCCGTGATATAACTGAGATAAAACGGGCCCAGGAGAAATTAGAAAGATCCAAAGAAAAATATCGCCGTCTATCAGCTGAGTTATACGAAGCAAACAGTCTGAAGGAATTATTGTTAGATATAATAACCCATGATTTAAAAAATCCATTAGGTGTTATCAGTGGTATGACCGAATTGATGAAGGAAGAACTCCCACAAAATGAAATGTTGGACTCTATTAATGAATGCAGCGATAGATTATTAAAGGTTATTGAAAATGCAACGACTTTAACAAAAGTATCTATGGGTGAGGAGATCGAAAAAGAGGAACTGGATTTTGTGGAAATAATCAAAGAGGTTTCTGATGAGTTCACAGACCAGTTTAAAAACACAGGGATGAGTTTGGAACTGTTACTCCCTGACAAACTGATAGTGCGGGCTAATCCTATCATTGCTGAAGTTTTTAAGAACTACATCAGTAATGCCATTAAATATGCCCATGAGGGTAAAAAGATTGTAGTAGAAGATAGAAAAGATGATGATTCGATTGTTATTTGTGTGAAGGATTTCGGCCCGACCATTCCTGAAGATAAGCGTCAGGTAATATTTAAACGAAGTGTTCAACTTAAACAAGAACAAAAACGTGGCCGGGGACTTGGATTGGCCATTGTAAAACGAATTGCAAAAGCCCATAAAGGGGAAGTATTGGTGGAGCCAAATGAACCCAAAGGCAATATTTTTTGTATCAGGATTCCAAAAATACCCTTATAGATACAGAAGACTACGAAATTGAATTTGTATTAAGATATGGGAAATGGAAAAAGGTTGATTTAAGCAATAAGTAGAAAAATATTATTTTTTAATCCGAATTCCTAATCCTAATAATTCCGAATAATCATCCCCGTCCTTTGTGGAGTAATCCGGGTGCGAATAACCCAAGCTAATCGGTAGCCCATATTGTGGAGGTTTTTGCGCATTTTATCGGCATCCTCTCTGACAATATAATCGCCGATGCGTACTTTATAATTGGGCGGTTCATAAACAACATATACCGAATCTTTCAGTGTTGCATTCAGTATTGCGCTCAACGAATCGGCTTTCACCATAGACTTGGATGCCAAAACCTGGACGCGGAATCCTTCCTTAACCCAATGAATTGTGTCTGCCGTTAAAATGGAATCAATAGCACTTTCCCGTGGCAGGACATTATTGATAATCACCGGCCAATTAGGCTGGACATCGCGATGTTGACTTGGATCAAAGATCTTCTTGAGGTCAGAATCTTGTGCAGATACAATAGAAATAAGAAAAATGAAAATAAATATACTTCTTAAATTATTTAAAATGCCTGTCTGCCTGTTTGACGGAATGAAAGGCAGGCATAACCACCTTCCAAAAATATTAAATGTGGCGGGCAGGCGTTTTACGTGGTTCATTTTATTACAATGCTCTCAATGTATTTTTTGGTATCCATCCTTTTTTTCCATCCAACAAAATAATTTCCACCCACCTATCCTGTGATTGTGTAATCTCCACTTTCAATCCTTCATGAATCTTAAACACAATCATTTCATCTCTAACGGCGGGGATTGAATATACATTAATGGTTTGTGAAATAATGACACCTTCTTCTACTCCTGTCACATCCCAATATTTATCAAGGCAAATGATATGGGTAACGATAGTTAATACAACAAAAGTTGTCAGCAGCCGAGACGCCATTGTTCGTCCCATAAACCTGAACTGTCCCAAGGCATACACAAGTCCAACCAAAAGCAGAAAACTGCTTCCCCATAATAAAAGATCATTCACTGTCATTGCATTTTTAAAACTTCTGTACAAGTCTACCAGGATAAATCCTTCCGGAACCTCGATACGATCCTTCACGCGGGTATTGGTTAAATCCAAATTATACTTGATATCATTATTCCGGGGTTCAAACTGGAGTCCCTTTTCATACGCCCAAACTGCATATCCAACATCACCCAGGCGGTAATAGGCATTGCCCAAATTATAATAAAGATCCGCATGTTCCACTGAAGACAGCAAACGTTCAAATGTCCGGGCAGATCGAGAAAACTTCTCGTCTTCAAAATACCTGTTTCCCTGCATAAACAAACTATCCGCATTGATGGCAAACATTTTGGATATAAGTAGGGTAATAATTAAAATTCTCATACGTAGCGATCCACTTTTGGGAGTATCTTCAGCGCCGTCCCGGCGAAATCTTGATCCACCACTGCCCCTGGAGCATAGCGGGCTGCATCGCAGGTCTGCAATAGTTCAACAAGTTCTGTCAATACTTCGGGAGGTATTAACCCACTCAATTCATTTTCAACTGTTAATGGATCCATATTTTCCGTTTTCAACTGCCATCGATCTTTCAAATAGGTATAAATCACAACGGAAACGTTGTCTAAATCAGGATTGGTTTGAAGTGATTTTTGAGCTCGTTTTAATGCTCTGTGTGAGATACGTTGTCCAACTGTGGACAGTCTTTGAACTCGATATCGCGACAAGGTTACCGGTGCCAGGAAAAGTCCCACAGCCAGAATATAACTGGACCAAACCCAAATAGGAATGCCGCGACGGTCGCGCTCCACCCAAGACGGCGGAGTGGTAACGTTGTAATGAATATCCTGACCCAATAGTGTAATCTCTTCCTTAGTAAAACCGGATGTTCCAGACGTAAACTGGTCTTTTGCCGGAGAAATATTAAGTTCAATGGATTGTGAACTTATGGAATAAAATTTTTCGTCTTTTGGGTTGAAAGTTGATAATTCGATCCTGGGTAAAAAGACTTTTCCCGCTTGACGCGGGATTAAGATATATTCCCACTTCATGGTGCCGGTAAACTGATCCCAGAGCTGTTTCTGCTCAAAGGAAGATGTGGGTGGAAATACTTCCATGGTTTCAGGAAAATTCAGTTCCGGAAGACTGAACATATTCAAGTTACCTGTCCCGGTTAATTCAATTCTATAAGTTACGGCTTCGTTGGCCATAATATGATCGGTATCCACTGAAGCTGAAAGTTTAAATTCTCCCACAGCACCGGTAAAATTGGCCGGTTTTCCTTCCGGATAATGCTTTACAGTAATGACTGTTAATTCCGTCCGCAATACTTTTTGAACTGTTTCATTGAAAAATGAATTAAAAAACGGATCATCAAAGACACTTCGCTGACGTCGTCGTTTTTTCACCGTGACATTGCAGCGAACTGTCATGGGGGTTAATTCCAACTCTCCTGTTTTGGTTGGAAAAAGAGCCACTTTATACAGGGTAGCCACATTGTATCGAACACCGTTGATTGTTGTTTGATTAAACCGCGGTGGACGCGGTACAGACAGTTCTTCCGACCAGAAACCCACACTTTCCGGATATTTAATGTCCTCCAGACTCATTTGCACACGAGTATATAATTTATATGTAACAGTGATCTGCTCTCCGACAAAAGCTTCAGTTTTATCTACGTCAGCTAATAGAAATAATTCATCTTTATTCGCCACCTGTCCGGAACTTTTCACATTCATCCTAATGGGTTTTGTCTTCAATCTTTTCCCATTCAATGTCACAGTCAGCGCCGGAATAGTCAGAATCCCTTTTCGATTAGGGACAAGGGTCCACGTCAACGTCTTGCTTGAAGTGGCTTTACCGTTTACCCATTGGTAGCTGGTCTGTTGTGCAGGTCCACTGATAACCGTGAAATCTTTTTCCAAAGGCGATAAATCCACCCTGGGCATATTGTCAGAATCTTTAGCCTCAATCTTCAGGGTAAATGTCTCATTGACAGCTAATTGATCCACATCCACAGACACGGTAACCGACTGCCCAAAAATAATCTGAAATAATAAAATGGACGGCAGAAAATTCCGCATTACCAGTCTTTCTCCAGTTTTTTCGAACGTGCTCTGGACATTTGACGCTTTTGATTCACTTTTTCATCCTTTTTCAGGGCATCTAAAATAGCCTGTGCGTTCTGTAAATCCTGCTGTTTTTCTTTATTTTCCTTAGTTTGTTCCTGATCCTGCTGATCTTGTTTTCCCTGCTCCTGTTGTTCCTTTTCCTGGTCTTGCTCCTTCTGTTCTTGATCCTGTTGTTCCGGTTTATCTTTATCTTCTTTTTGATCCTGATCCTTGTCCTGTTTCTGCTGTTGCTGATCCTTATTCTTCTCCTGATCCTGAGAATCTTTATCTTTATCCTTATTCTTATCTTTATCTTGTTGCTGTTGATAGCGCAGCATTTCATAATTGTGTTTTGCGTCGATGTCGTCAGGAGTCAGCTCAAGTGCTTTTCGGTATAATGCCAGTGCTTCTTCATTTTTCTGCAAATTAACTAATGTATTAGCCATATTATAATATGCCTTGGATTTCAATTCTTTATCGTCTGTTTCAATAGCTTTTTGAAATGCTTCCAGTGCACTTGGAAAATCCTGTTGTTGAAATGCTGTGGTTCCCAAACCAAATTCCGCTGCAGGGTTTTCTTCCTTTTCTTCCAGAACAGATTCATAATATTTGCGGGCATTTTCAAAATCACCGCTTTTATAAGCCTTAAGACCATCGTCCTGGGCAAAAGCAATTACTGAAATAAATACAATCGTTAAAATTCTAAACAATCCGCCCCCTCCATGTCCGTTCTTCTTTCTTCCGTGTTGGCAGGATCATACTAATACTCAATAACACAAATGATATTAAAGCAAATGATTGATAACGGTCTTCAAATTCTGAATACACGTGTGATTGAATAGTACGTTTTTCCATGGAATTAATGGCGTTCAATATTTCCCTATAGCTGGCTGTACGATTATCAAACCGAACAAATATACCGTTACCTGCATTGGCAATATCGCGCAGCAATGGCTCGTTTAAAATGGATGTAACAAGCTTACCCTGTTTGTCTCTTTTATATTCCCTGGTTCCGTCATTAGATATCAATGGAATTAACGAACCTGTTTCTGTTCCTACGCCCACTGTATGAATTATCATGTTCTGATCAGCTGCTTTTTTAGCCAGTTCAATGGCTGCGCCTTCGTGATCTTCACCGTCTGTAATTAAAACAAACACTTTATATTTTTCACTCTCTTCGGTAAATGCTGATAACCCGGTTTGGATGGCAGTGCTTAAATCTGTTCCCTGGGTTGGAATCAGACCGGTATCAATACCGTCGAGAAAAAGCTGGGCTGCTTCATAATCAGTAGTCAATGGCAGATACAGATGGCTCGTTCCGGCAAACACCACTAGCGCTACACGATCCCCCTTCAATTTGCGTATCATCTGACTGATCTCAAATTTAGCTTTTTCCAATCGACTGGGTTTTACATCTTCCGCATCCATACTTTGGGAAACATCAATTGCAAAAACCAAGTCAATACCTTTCCGTTCCACCGGAGCCAACCGAGTGCCGATTTGAGGTCCGGAAGCGGCAAAAACCAAAAATAGGAGGCCAAATATTCCTAACCGCTTTTGCCAGCGAATACGTCTGAAATCCACCCGCTGAAAAAGATTGTCCTGCAGACCGGCTTCCGCATTTTCAAACACCTTTTTCTGCTTACGGGTTTGAATTATCCAAGTCAGCCACATGAACACGAGAGGGATATAAAATAGTAATACGAGTGGAAAACGAAAATTGATCATGTGCGCCTCCGAAATACGGATCGATCCAGAGTTTCATAACCTAATCCAAGAAGCAAAGCGGGGATAAGGAGCCAGCCAAACAGTTCTCTGTATTGCGTATACTCCTTCACTTGGATCTCCGTTTTTTCCAGTTCTCCAATTTCATTATAAATATCCGCTAACATGTCCTCGTCGGTGGCTCGGAAATATCTCCCCCCTGTCCGGCGGGCGATTTCCTTTAATGTTTTCTCGTCGATTTCGTTCCGTATGTATCCGCGGTTTGGAATGAAGGATACACTTTGATTGGTCCCGGCGCCAATCGTGTAAATTCGAATATCAAACTGGCTGGCCAAATCCGCAGCCGTTAGTGGGTCCAATTCGCCAGCATTGTTACTGCCGTCAGAAAGGAGTATCATTACTTTGCTTTCTGCTTCACTAAACCTGAGTCGGTTTATGGCATTGGCAATCGCCATACCGATGGCGGTACCGTCCACTTCTCGATCCGCAATCCGTACTTCGTCCAATAGATTGACTAATACATTTTTATCTACTGTCAACGGACATTGAATAAAAGATTCTCCGGCAAAAACCAGGAGCCCGATGCGATCACCCTCCCTGTTTTCAATAAATGTCTTTGCTGTACGTTTCACTGCTTCTAATCGATTGGGATTAAAGTCCTCTGCCAGCATGGAACTGGAAATATCCAGGATCATAATAATGTCTACTACTTCGACATTTTTTTCCTGGATACTTTCCACTATTCGTGGACGGGCAAGTCCTATTATAATTAAAGTTACAGTAAACACTTTAAGAATATTAATTATTTGAATTCTATTATTACCGCGCTGGCGAAATGCTTCAGGAATCAAGGCGATGGATGAAACACGCATGGTACCTTCGCTCTGATGGCCGCCCCGCTTTTTCCACCAAAAATATGCAGGAATAATCAACAGTCCCAATAGAACCCATGTATGTTCAAAAAAGATCATATATCCTTGTTATACGTACCAGCTTTGCAGTCTATACGCAATTGGAGAAACTTTGTTTCTAGAATTTCAGACTGACGGTTGTCAGCCTGAGGTAATAATGTTAAAAATTAATCTGGTTTAATGTCGTCTTTAAGGTCTGAAGCGGCATCTTCAATTTCCTTTTTCACTTCATCAGCACCTGCCTTGAATTCCTTGGAAGCTTTACCCAGTGAACGGGCTAATTCCGGAAGTTTTTTTGCACCGAAAAGCAGCAATACGACTAAAAGAATGAGTAATAGTTCCCAGTAACCAAATGCTGCCTGAATAATTGTGTACTCCATAAAATTCTCCATTAGTTAAAAATCTTTGTTATAGAAATTACAACGATCAACGGAAATATCGCAAAAAGTAGTATGAGCTTGCTAATCCGATAATACTGATAAAATTTATTTTGATTGAAAGACCAAATTTCAGAGTAAACATAACTATGTCCAGTACAATCACACCGGATTCATTTCCCACGAGACCTCCAAGGTCAAACGAAACGCTGGTGAGGAAAAAATCTTTTACGACTCCTTCCGGTAGAATCCAGCCAAAAAGTTCTCCAATGAGTGTGCCGGTCATAGCGCCAATAAATAAAATAAGAATAATGAGAGTTATGGACCGCTTATTCATTTTTAATTACGGGCATTTCTTCTTCAAAACGATCGTGATCGATCATCCATTTGACCGTACTCCATAAAATATAAAACGTCATCAGTGGAAAAAGAACAATACCTCTCCAGATAATTGCACTGGCAATTAATACCAGAACACCCAAGAGCCGCATTGAATTGGATTTCCCTCTCTTGAAAGACAATAATGGGAATTTTGAAAACCGGATGGGGCTCACCATCATAAACCCAAGAGCCACTATCATAGGTAAGGCGATACGGGGATCTCCCATTTCTCCAAACACCTGATGGTTAAACAACATGTAACTCACAATAATAATAGCATTAACCGGGGTGGGCAAACCTATGAAAAATGATTTAGGATCCTCGTCTTGTATAATATTGAATTTTGCCAAACGTATGGTTCCGAATAATAGCGGAGTAAATGCGATAATGCCTCCCAATAACGGAGGAAGGCCTTCCACATACACTGTATAGATTAAAAGCGACGGAGCAGCGCAAAATGATATGGTATCCGCAAATGAATCAAATTCAACACCGAATCTGGACGGAATCCCCAGCATACGCGCCAGTTTACCGTCGGCGACATCACATAATCCGGCAAATAGAATCAGCCAGCCGCCGCGAATAGGATCACCCATGATCATCATCACCATCCCCATAAATCCCAGAAACATATTCAATAAGGTGATAAGATTCGGTATAAAATTGCGTTTTTTATATTTTTGTTTATTTATCAAACTATTTGACCAATTATAGTTGTCGCTCCTTTTACTTTATCACCAACCCGTACATTGATAGTGGAATCGGAAGGTACTATCAGATCCGTACGGGAACCAAACATTATAAACCCAAAACGCTCCCCGGTTTTAAACGATTTCCCCACCTCCGCATAACAGTGAATACGTCGAGCGATTAATCCGGCAATCTGCTTAATTTTAATCTTTTTCTCTTTATGGGACAAAACAACCACCGTCTGTTCATTCACATCGCTGGCTGTATGATCAAATGCCGCCCTGAAATCCCCTTTTTTATATTCTACATTTTCCACGTGTCCTGCTATTGGCATTTTATTTGAGTGTACATTAAATATGTTCAAGAAGATGGATACTTGTATTGCTTTGCCCACATCTTCATCATTGACATCTTTGACTAATACAACTTTTCCATCTGCTGGGGAAACAAGAATTTTTTCACCATCGGGGGGTATACGAATTGGATCACGAAAAAAATTGATACTGAAGATAAAGAAAACACCAAAAATGTAATAGAATACTTTCAACAGAGAGGAATCAAACCCATACCCTGTTATTCCACAAACAATCGTGAAAATCATTAATATAATAAGTATTTTTCTTCCTTCAGGAGCAAGCATTAATCGACCCGGGCTAAAATTAAATTTTTAGTTAACTTTTGTCCATCTCGATATATCTGTAATTTTATTTGACTTCCCGATCGCAAATCGCTTTCTTTTATAATTTTCAAAATCTCCCTGGAACTACTGATTTTTGTACCATTGACGGCATAGATAATATCGCCTACTTCCACACCGGCTTTTTCAGCATTGCTTTCGCTTTCCACTTCCACAACAATAACCCCACGGTTAAATGGAACGTCCAGATACGAAACAACTTCAGGCGTCAGCCGTTCGACAGACAATCCTGTCGAAAAACTGCGATCCACTTTTCCGGTAACCTTTAATTCTTCAGCGATATCCTTTGCAATATTGATGGAGATTGCAAAACCAATTCCAATTGAACCTTCTGCAAATTGTGACCCCGTAAAAATAAATGTATTAATCCCGATGACCTCACCCAATGCATTTACCAATGGACCGCCACTGTTCCCGCGGTTGATAGCTGCATCTGTCTGGATCATATCCTTATAAATCCTTCCTGATTGGAATCCAAAATCCATATCCACAGCGCTGATAATTCCGGAAGTAGCCGTCGGTTGCTTGGCAATATCAAAAAGACCAAAGGGATTTCCCAGTGCAATAACCCATTCACCTATAATTAAACCATCCGAATCACCCAACTTCGCATAGGGAAAATATTTACCATCCAATTTTAATAAAGCTAGATCAGTAATGAAATCCGTCCCGACAATTTCAGCTTCAAATTCCTCGCCCCCAGGTAATGTCACGACAACATTCGTTGCATTTTCCACAACATGAAAATTGGTTAACAAATAACCATCCGGGCTGATGACAACTCCGGAACCGGAACTATGTACTTCCCTTTTGGGCCTGCGACCAGGGAAGAAAAAATCAAAAAACGGATCTCGTGAAAACTGGCTGTAAACATCCTGGATTTGTGTAACATTGATGCTGGCTACTGCAGGACTTACCGCTTTAATTGCCCGGGTAATAGATGTCTGGCGGGATACATCGATATCCCGTTGACCAAAAAGAAGAGACGACATAATGATGATTAAACTAAAAAGTATCTGCGCCATTGTAATCAATGTTTTCGAGAAAAAGTCCCTGTGCAGGAGCTCGATACACCTGCACATCCTCTCTCGGGTTATTTAATAAATCTTTGAATTCAGTAATAGTCATTTTTCCGTTTGCAACTTCAATCATAGTACCCACAAGATAACGAACCATATGGTGTAAAAACCGGTTAGCAGCTACACGATAATTTACAATATTCCCCGCTTGTGTCCATTCAGATAAATAAATCATGCAAACTCGATTATCCACCTCGGGATTATACTTTGAAAAGGATGTAAAATCATGTTCACCCAAAATAATTTCCGATACATTATTTAACGTATCAACATCCAGCGATCCCGTTTGCCATACGGCATGACGGTCCATGATAAATTCGTCTGTCCTGCATTGATATAGATATGTCCGCCTGACCGCTGAAAACCGAGCGTGAAAATCATCGGGAACTATAGCACATTCCTTCACCCTGATTCCCTGTTGCAGGTTACCGTTTATGGCAGATACAATCTCACCGGAGTCCATATTCGTATTCCAATCAAAATGAGCCACCTGATCCAATGCATGAACACCGCTATCTGTTCTTCCGGATCCAATTACATTGATCTTTTCACTTTTATTCAATTTAGCCAATACCCTTTCCAGTTCACCCTGGATGGTCCGTTCCTTCTTTTGGACCTGCCAACCATGAAAACCGGTTCCGTCATATTGAATGTGGATTTTAAACCGTGGCAAAGCTGTGAAACGAAATAAATGCAATTGATATGAAAATGATTACAAACAAATGCAAACCATTAAACGAAACAAAATGGGCGACACCCCGGGGAATCTGTTTTCCATATCCCCGCAATGACATTGCCTGGGCAATATCCTCTGCTTTTTGCAGGTGCAGTATAATCATTCCCGGCATTTGGTTTGCTGTTTTCACCCATTGTTGAAGTTTACTGCCATGATTCTTCAAACCCAGGGCTTTTTGGATTTCATTATACCGATTCCAATCTCTTTGAAATGTAGGATAAAACCGTAGTGTCATTTCCAGAAACAGAAACCAATCTTCCATTTTTCGCCAGGGTTTATTCATCCGCACCCAAATACTCCGTAAGGCATCAAAGACATTGCCGGAATATTTTCCAAAACTGTATACGTTCATTATAGCCATAACCAAGGAAAATTTGATGACCACCCACCCAATTTCAAATATCATTTCACGAAGTGAAGATTGGCTAAACAGTAAAGAAATGATTAAATATATACTGATCATAATCGGTAAAAACATGATAAATGACCGCAAAGAATGGGCAATTCTTTTCATGGAAATATTTTCTATCGATGCCAGCAGAAATATAAAAGCTCCATAAATCCCCCAATGGATAATCGTGGGGCTAAATAAAACGGCAGTAGAATATGATAAAAATAACCACAGCCTGACAATAGGCTGACGTAAAAGGAAAGACATAATTAAAAATGAATTTGCAAGGCGATACCTGAAGCACTTTTTTCATAATCAACCATGGGAACCACCGTTATCTTTTGAATTTGCGAAATGCGTTTGAGATACAATACGTCAATGGCGGAAACAATATGATTCAATACAATTCCACCGGCAACAAATTTGGCTGTCAGTAACCACTGATCGCTGGCAATACGATAATTCCGGTATTGCTTACGCTTTTTTTCTGAAGACCATATCCAGGCCCATTTCGCATTATTGGGATACAATGCATTATTTTCACGGAATCGCAAATGTTCTTCATTATAATTTTCACGGGAATTATAATTACCGACATCTATCCAAAATTGCTGATTTTTACTTTCGGGAACCACCCCGGCATTTTCAGCTGCAAATGCCTGAAAACGACCTGTATAATTATTACTGATGATCAACGCCCCGGCAAATGACGTCCAAAGTGCAGTTTCAGAAATGATAAACGTCTTTCCCCGCCCCGGTTCATCTAAAGCATATTCACCCAATCCGGGTAATAAGAATGATTTTACAACCGGACTTATCCCTTTGGCAGATTGCACTGATAAAATGCCGATTATGAATATTTTTGTAATGAATGATAGTTTTTTCATTCTTCTTTTTACTTATTCCTTTTTTTAATGCTTCTGTTCATGCTACTATTTTCTCTACTAATCACCAGTTACAACTCACTGCTCACTGCTCACCAATCCCCATCTTCCGTGCTTTCATCCATTCCCAAATCACGATTCCAATACCAATGAAAATACACAATAATGCAAATAAATCTCCATTAACCGTATTCCAATCTGAATTCACAAATGGTAATGCACTAAATAGAATCCCTTGTTCACCATATCCCATTTTTTGCAGAACGCGTCCTGACGGGGCGATAATCCCGGATATTCCGGTATTGGCACTTCGGACCACAGGAACGCGATTCTCCACAGCTCTCAGTTGAGCCAATCCAAAATGTTGATATGCACCCGGGGCATCTCCGGACCAGGCATCATTACTTTCGATAGTGAGAAATTCTGCTCCTCTTTCCACGAAACGTCTGGCCATTCTGGGGAAACTGGATTCATAACAAATCATATTACTGAATTGTTTATCACCGACATTAAAAATAGTGTATTCTTTTCCGTGATCAAAGTTCCCCTGTCCGAAATTCAATTTTTTCAAAAACGGAAATTTTTCTGACAATGGTATATATTCAGCAAAAGGAACTAAAAACATTTTTCGATAAGTCTGCATCGTACCATCTGTATTGAACAGGATAGCACTGTTGTAATAATGACGCCCGTTTTCATCTGATACCATATCGATTGTTCCTGCCAGCAGAGGAATTCCATTTTTGATTACTTTCATGCGAATCGGTTCTCGATATTGGCTAGAAATCCTCAAATAAACTGGTAAAGCTGATTCCGGCCACAATACAAAATCGGGCTCCATATTCATGGCATCATCCGTTAGTGAATCCATCAGTGCTACCAATGTTTTTTTAAATAACTTTTCCCATTTTTGAATGGGATCAACATTGGGCTGAATAACGGCAACCTTGAATTGTGACTCTGCAGAATTTTTTTCGACTGCTTGTAAACGCCAACTTCCCATTCCAAAAACAATTCCCCATAATACAAAGGCGCCGATAATATATTGCTTTGGTTCCTTTTCTGTTACCGCTAAGTAAAACAACCCATTTAAAATACAAATTAAAAACGCGATTCCTGCTGTTCCTGTCACATCTGCAGTTTGAATCATGGGGAGTAAGAATACTTGAGTCAGAGCAAGATCTGACCACGGAAAACCCATGGGGCCAAAGCTCCTCAGGTATTCCATTGCAACCCAAACAAATGGAAAAATGAGCAATCCTATTTTCAATTTTTTTTGAATGAATGATATACTGACTCCAACAATCAACCAAAATAAGCCCAAGTAAAATACAGCGCCAGAAAGAGAAGCAAATGCGATTAACATTGATGTCCCTTTATTCAAACCCATCCAATAAAAAGCAATAGTATTGGCCGTAATTGCTGCGATATACGTCATAGCTGCACTGGTTTTAATATTTCGATTCAGCCAAATAATCAATAACGGTACAAGACTGAAGTAACTAATAAATCCCAATGGAAGGGGTAAATAAGTAATACCGAACAGAATTCCGGATATCAGTGCCAGTACCCAATCTGGAAGTTGCTGAAGTTTCAATTTATCTACGATCCAAATAAAGTTGTAAAATAATCGCCGCGGCTGTTTGATCGATAAGCCCTTTATTGTGACCGGTTTTAATTCCTTGCAGAATAAGTGACTTTTCTGCACTGACTGAAGATAAGCGTTCATCCTCCAAATCAACAGAAATATGGCATTCCTCTAATCGAGTGACAAATTTTTTCACCAATTTGGTTTGATGGGTTTCCTGACCTTTCATTCCTATGGGCATCCCAACGACAACTTTTTCAACTTCACGTTCATCGATAATATCTTTTAGAGATAATAATAAAGATGAATTATTTGGGATTGTTTTGAATGGTGAGGCGATCATTTGCAGTAGATCCGATAAAGCCAAACCCACTCGCTTTTCACCGTAATCGATTCCCAGGATACGTTTCATAAAAAATTAGTAGACTATGATTGACCGGAACGTTCAAGGTAATCAACGCCGGGAATATTTGTCATTTTTTTTATCATGCGTTCTAATTGACGAACGTTATTCACTTGAACGATGAAAAAGGTTGTTGCAACGGCATCTATCACCTTTGATTCAACGCTGATGATATTTAAATCAGATTTGGTAATACAATCCGTCAAGTCATTGAGCATTCCCTTTCGATCTTGACCAACCACTTTTAAGCGAACATTGAAAAGATCCTTTTTCTCGACATCCCATTCCACAGGCACAAGCCGGTCAGATTCCTTTTTTAACAGAGGTAAACTGATGCAATCTGATCGATGAACGGTTATTCCACGCCCCCGGGTCACAAAACCTATCATTTCATCGCCAGGAATTGGATTACAGCATTTACCAAATGTCACCATGAGATTATCTATTCCCTGTAATGTAATTCCCTTTGTCCGTGAGCGTGCAAAATCGAAAAAACGTTTATCTTCCTGTTCCCCGTCTTTATCTATTTTCGGTTCATCTTCAGGATGTATCTTTTGCAATATCTTTCGGACGGTAAGATCACCCTTGCCGATCGCTTCTAATAATTGTTCAGTATTATTTAATCCAAATTTATTGAATGACGATTCAATTTCTGTCAATAAATTTTTCTTTTTCAAACGACGAAGCGTTTTATTCATCAGCTCTTTACCCAATACGACACTTTCTTCAAATTGCTGCTTCATCAATACTTTATTAATATGTGTCCTGGCTTTTGATGTGACGACAAAATTCAACCAGCCATAACTGGGTTTCTGTGTCTTACTGGTTATTATCTCTACAATATCACCATTTTGGAGTTTGGTATTTAACGGGACAATTTTATGATTTACTTTTGCACCCAGACAGTGCATACCCACTTCTGTATGAACATGAAATGCAAAATCTATGGGAGTTGAATCAGTCGGTAATTGAACCAGGTCACCCTTTGGAGTAAATACAAATATTTCATCATTGAAAAGATCAATCTTAAGCAGGTTCATAAATTCCCTGGGATCGGATGATTCTGATTGTAAAATATTCACAAGCTCTCGCAGCCATTTCACATGGAGATCAACACCCTTCGATAAAGTACCTTTCTCTTTATAACGCCAGTGTGCAGCAATACCGATTTCAGCTGTTTCTTCCATTTCTTGCGTTCTGATTTGTATTTCCAGCATCTTGCCTTTCGGGCCAATTACTGTTGTATGTATCGATTGATATGCGTTTGATTTTGGAGAAGCAATAAAATCTTTAAACCGCTCTTGTACCGGGGTGAACTGGTTATGCATAATGCCCAATGCTAAATAACAATCATCTACTTTTTCAACAATAATGCGAATAGCCAGATGATCATATATTTCATCAAAAGATTTATCACGCGCAACCATTTTGCCGTAAATAGATGAATAAGATTTTACCCGTCCATAGATTATTGCGTCTATTCCCAGCTTATTTAATTCCCTTTGCAGTGGATTAGAAACTTCTTTGATATATTTTTCTCTCTCTTTACGACTTGATTTTATTTTGGATTCAAGGCTTTTGTATTCTTTTGGTTTAAGCGTTTTAAAAACCAGATCTTCCAAAAGAAATTTAACCGACGCCATTCCCAAACGATGAGCCAATGGAACATAGACATCTCTCGTTTCAACAGCGATGCGATGCTGTTTAATACGCGGTAAATGTTCTATGGTTTGCATATTGTGAATTCGGTCGGCGAATTTGATGATGATCACCCGGAGATCTTTTGCTACAGACAAAAGCATTTTCATGAAATTCCCCGCCTGCTTTTCTTCTCGACTGGTGAATTTGATTCCACCCAGTTTTGTGACACCATCCACCAGATTAGTGACATCTTCACCAAATCGTTCACGAATATCAGCAAGGTTCACACCCGTATCTTCAACAGAGTCATGAAGTAAACCACCCATAATTGTGCTATGATCCATTTTCCAGGATGCGAGTAATTTGGCCGTTTCCACACAGTGGTTAAAATAGGGTTCCCCCGATTTACGTTTTTGCCCTTCGTGACTATTCAGACCAAAATCGTACGCCTCCCACAGGAGGCGTTTTATTTCTTCTTTTTCATTTTCATCCGGTATATTCACCCTTTCAAACAAATCCATGAACTGCTTCGGAAATTCACCCACCAAATGAGGTATAAACCTGGATAAAGGACTTGGCATTAGAACGGTACTTCTATTCCCTGCTCATCTCGAATGGATGCATAATTTTCAAACCGTGCAAAGCGATCAATAAATGCAACGTTCATTGAACCTGTAGGCCCATTTCTATGTTTTGCAACAATGATCTGTGCTTTTCCCCTGTCTTCATCTTCCTGTGTATATATCCATTGCCGGTATAAGAAAATAACCACGTCGGCATCCTGTTCGATGGCACCACTTTCACGCAAATCAGACAATACCGGCCGGTGTTCAGTACGTTGTTCCACAGCCCGGGATAGCTGCGACAGTGCAATCACTGGGATATCCAATTCTTTTGCCAGAGCTTTTAAAGAACGTGAAATTGTCGATATTTCCTGTTGCCTGCTTTCCACCCCTTTGGGCCCCTGCATTAGCTGAAGATAATCTACAATCAGTAATTCAATATTTCTCTCTGCTTTGAGCCGCCTGGCTTTCGCTCGTAATTCCAAAACGCTGATAGCGGGTGTGTCATCCAAATGGATGGGCGCTTCAGCCAGAGTTCCCACAGACCTGCTTAAGTTCTGCCATTGCTTTTTGGGTAACTTTCCGGTGCGGACTAAATGGCTGTCCACTTTTGCCTCTGCACATAGGAGTCTTAAAGCTAATTGGTGATTCGCCATTTCCAGACTGAAAATTCCAACGGGATGTTTATAATCTACGGCGGCGTTACGAGCCAACGTTAACGCCAAAGCAGTTTTACCCATGGCCGGACGACCGGCAATAATCACCAATTCACCGGGTTGGAAACCGGATGTGAGTTCATCCAAATCAATTAAACCGGACGCAACTCCCGTCACATCGCCAGGTTTTGAATGAATCTGATCCAGTTTTTCGAATGTTTCATGGAGGATAGGGTCGATATGTTGAAACCCGCCTCGCAATCGTCGTTGAGAGATTGCAAATATGGATTGTTCAGCCTGGTCTAATAGTTCATCCACATCTTGTGAATCTTGAAACGCATTTTTGGACAGATCATGAGAAATTAAAATCAATTGCCTTAGCATGGCTTTTTCCAGAACAATCTTGGCATAATTTTCTACATTGGCAACGGATGGAACTGCATCCACAAGTCCGGTGATATAATAGGCGCCACCCACGCTTTCTAATTCTTTCTTTTTCTTTAACTGATTGACGATTGAAACTGTATCAATTTCCTGTCCTTCGTTAAACAATTGGGTCATGCATCTGAAAATTTTACTGTGGGCTTCTTTATAAAACTGTTCTGCTGTCAACCATTGTAAGGATTTACTGACTGCTTCCTTGCTGGAAAGCATCGCGCCTAATACAGCCTGTTCGGCTTCAACCGATTGAGGTTGCACATTTAATGGATGTTGTAATTCATTTGCCATGGCTAATTTTTCTTCTCCAAGAATTCTTTTATGACCTTGAAATCTTCCCATGTGGGCCGTTTCAGATCGTTATTCCTTAACAATGCTGCCGGATGATATGTGACCATCAATGGAGTCCCATGATAATCGTGAAACGTATTTCGCAGACTTTTCAACGATTTATCCACATCCAAAAGGGTCTGTCCGGCGACTCGTCCCAAAGCTACTATAAGCGATGGATTTATCAAACGAATTTGATGTAATAAATACGGTTCACATTGTTCCACTTCAGAGCGGAGCGGATCGCGATTATTGGGTGGTCTGCATTTCATTACATTGCAGATATAAACATCTTTTTTCCTGCTTCGGTCAATCGCTGCTAATATTTTATCCAGCAATTTCCCGGCACGGCCGACGAAAGGTTCGCCTTTTTTATCTTCTTCAGCACCGGGCGCTTCACCCACCAATAATAAGCTGGCATCCGGATCCCCAACGCCAAAAACGAACTCAGAGCGTGTACTGCCTAAAGAACATTTTTGACAGTCACAAATTTCTTCTTCAAATGAAGAAAGATCCGTGTTTTGATTTTCACTGGTTAGTACGTTTGGAGATTTAAGATTTAAAAATAATTCATCCCCGAATAATTCCTGATTTTGCCGTAAATATCGACGTACATCATCACTTCGAGGAGACATTTTTATATTTCTAATTCATCAGAATTACGCCACGTTAACTTACCCTCGATGAACTCATTCAGTGCTTGAGTGGTGGATTTGACTTCCTCTTTATAATTTTCTTTCGGTTCAGGCGGGAGTTCATCGAATACACCCATTTCTGATTCTTCAGCATCTCTGATAGCAGCATCCATATAACGATTTTGATTGATTTGACGCGCCCGATTAGATATGACAATTACTGACTCAAAAACATCTTCAGATTGTTTTTCCATTTCGCGCATTGATATAGTTTTAATTGACATGAAGTACTCCTTCATTTTGTTTATTAATGATTGAAATAATGTTTGACGTTGCATTCTCAACACTATCATTGATGACCGTAAAATCAAATTTTTCTTTATAACTGATTTCAATATCCAATCGTTCCAGGCGTTTTGCGATACGTTCACTCGTATCTGTGCCGCGCTTTATCAATCTGGCTTTAAGATCATCAAAACTGGGAGGTAAAATAAAAATCGATATTGTTCTTTCCGGATATAAATTTTTAATGGACATGGCTCCTTTTACATCCACTTCAAATAATAAGATCTCCCCTGTTGAAAGTGCAAAATCGATTGATTCTTTTAGTGTACCATACATGTAACCGTGTACATTTTCAGTTTCAACAAACTCGTTGTTGTCCACACGGTTCTGAAATTCATCTTCGGATATAAAATAATAGTCCACACCATCCACTTCATAATTTCTTCTTTCCCGTGTTGTACAGGAAACTGAAAATTTCATATCCGTATTTTCCTGAAGAGCCCGGCAAATGGTTGTCTTCCCTGCTCCGGAAGGTGCAGATATCGTTATAAGATTCTTCATAAAATGTTTTGGGCCTGTTCTCTGATTTTTTCCAATTGATTCTTGAAATCGACAACAACATTAATAATATTGCTTGTACCGCTTTTAGAACCAACCGTATTTATCTCCCTGCCGAACTCCTGGAGTAAAAAAGAAAGGCGTTTTCCAACCGGTTCGTCTATTTCAGTCAAATGTTTATATTGTTCTATATGACTTCGAATACGAACCAATTCCTCAGAAATATCTGAACGATCAGCCAAAAAGGCTACTTCTTGCGCCAGGCGATTTTCATCAATAGAAACATTTTCTATCAACTCGGATAAACGTTGACGCATTTTATTTTTTTGTTCTTTAACAAAATCCTTTGATAGTTCTTCAATCTTTGTTATCATTTCGAATAACAAATTTAATCGTTCCACAGTATCATCAAAAATAGCCCGACCCTCTTTCTTACGCATGGATTGGACTTGATCCAGAGCCATGTCGAGTGCATTAAAAACGTCTTTTTCCGATGTTTCCAATTCCTGATTTTTGACAAAAATATCATCTGCGGAAAGTAAACTGCTCATATCCAATGAACGTCCGTATTTTTTTTGAATGTTCAAAATAATCTCTTCTATCGCTTCAAATTTCTCACGGTTAAAACTTAAAATCTTTGTACCATTTTCCTGATGTTTTTCAAAAGAAACATGGACAGTCCCGCGAACCAATAATTTAGTTATTTTTTCACGAACTGATGCCTCAAGTTCAGGTGTCAAAGCAAGGCCTCTTACCTTCAATTCCAGAAAGCGGGCATTATATGATTTGACAATCACTTGAACAGCCGCATCACCCTTTCCGGATGTACCGCGGCCAAAACCTGTCATACTTGTTAACATATTGTAATATTTTATTTTAGAAAAGTCGAGGAATTTACGTTTTTTATTATATCTCCCACAAATAAGGATTCAATCATTTAATATTAAAATAATCCAGTGTCTTGGGTGTAGTGATAATATTAAAATAGGTTGGCGATGTTCTAAATATTGGCTGATTTAATGATTCTTTGTTTAAATACTGTACGCTTATAATTACATATCAATCGAACTTAATCAGACTTGACTTAATAGCGAAGATTTCCCGCCTGC
>CAJVYU010000051.1 GCA_913009735.1 uncultured Fidelibacterota bacterium | reverse complement strand
AAAGGAATGTGACTGGAGTTCAGACGTGTGCTCTTCCGATCTGAGGGATATTTGGGGGTAATTACGTACGGGGTGTCACTATGACAGGTCTTCAGACCTACTGGATGCGCTATGAGATACAAAAAGAAAAAGGAGAAGTTAGAAAATTACCAGAAAAAGTTGACGATGGATCAATTGAATTAACTAGTTTAGTAGAAGAACATTTGGATTATGGTCAATTTGATAAAATTACTATTGAGCCTTACGGAGAAAAAGATTATGAGATGGAATATTCAATAGAATGTAAAAAAAGAATAATATCTACACTGATTCAAGCAATTTCATTTGGATTAGAATCTGTTCCTGGGTTTTGTGAATGGTTTGATGAGGAGTTAGATTCGATTAATTTTTTAGAGGATTTCGTAGACGAATTGTCCACATCTTATAGAAAATTGTTAGAGGATAAAATTACTTATATTATAATGGATAAATGGGAAGAAGCAGAAAAAATGAGATCTGAATGATTATGTTAAAATGAAAGTTGCTTTCATATGAAGCCAAAATAACTCTGATTATAAAAAAACATTAAAGTTTGGTCCAGAATTGTATCGTTTCAGAATTATTTGGAGGGATTTATTGAATTATTTAAAGAGAGTGTCATTAGTTTTCAAGAATAAGCCGGAAGCATAATGATAACTGGGCTAATCAATGTGGGAAAGTCAATACTATTTTTCTTTCTTACCTCTACCACCCACTTCTTTATTTAACTCAACCATCTCATTTAGAAACTGCTCTTTTAACTCCCATTCTTTATACTTTTCTGTATCGGGTGATGGTTCATATTCATTATCATCATCAAGATTATTTCCGTTATTAAAATTGTGGAGTTCATCTGCCGAGTGTTCATTATTCAAATTCTTCATATAAGTCCGCGAAAGAATCTATGTAGTAGATTACAAAATGTTTGAGAGGTATTTAATATTTTAAACTCAAACTCTTTCACACAGCAAAAAATGTAGGTGGGTCCATAATAACATATTTCTTTTAAAAAATCACTGTTCAGAGTAACTTAAACCAGCGATAAAGCCGTGATTTAAACCAACTTGCAGGCGGCTTAAAGCAAAACTGCTAAACTGGTAACTGAAAAGCGCTCCGGCGCTTTTTTTGTTTTGGGTATTCTTGGTGTGTTAAGCTGAAATAAAAGGAGCATACACTATGAAACCAAAAGATACAGTAACCCTTAATAATACCGGAATTTCTTCGGCGTGGCGGCTTTCTTGCTCCAGTTGGAGCACTCTATGTTAATATTCTTAACAATGCGGCAATTGTTCGAGAAATTGAAGAAGATACAGTCTGGATAAAAAATGATTTAAAAATCATACCCTTATCTTTATGAAGGTTCAAATCGATTTGGGCTTTCCAAACATCACTTGAAAGTCAATAAATAATAAATGTAAAACGAATACCGAGTGAATATCGTTTGAACAACAGTACTGATCACTCTAATTTTTACAGGTACTAAAATGATTGGGAATACAACTTTACAAAAACAAATAAACACAATATGACAAAAAATAAATGGATTGATTTACTTAAGAACTCCAATATCAGGTTAGAGGCTAGCTCTACAAGTAGTACAACTGACATCAGGTCAGAATTTCAACGTGACTTTGATAGAATTGTTTTTTCTTCAGCTTTTAGAAGATTGCAAAATAAAACACAAGTGTTGCCTCTGCCAAAATCAGACTATGTAAGAAATCGTTTAACACATAGTATAGAGACTTCTTCTGTAGGACGATCTCTAGGTAGCATGGTTGGTGAAATAATTCTACAAAAATATCCATCAATAAATAAGCAACTTGAAATTAGAGCAAGCGATTTTGGCTATATGGTTTCATCCGCATGTTTAGCACATGATATAGGTAATCCTCCATTCGGTCATTCCGGCGAAAAAGCTATAGGTTCGTATTTTAAAAAGAAACGAGCACAGACTTTTCTTAAAAAATTAAATGAAAAACAAATTGCTGACCTAATAAACTTCGAAGGTAATAGTGCCGGATTTAGAATTATTTCCCAGACGTTAGACTTACAATCAAAAAGACCTGGCGGATTGAATTTAACATATGGTACTTATGCTACATTTACAAAGTACCCTAAAGAAGTTTTACCCGATAGAAAAAATGAAAATAAAGCAAGTTTGAAAAAATACGGGTTATTTCAAGCAGAAATTGATACTTTTAAGAAAATCGCGGATAAATTAAATCTCAAATCACAGAGTAATTCAAAGGATGATTTTGCCTGGCATAGATTCCCTCTATCTTTTTTAGTTGAGGCCGCTGATGATATTTGTTATCATATAATAGACTTTGAAGATGGTTATAATGTTAAATTAATTTCATTTGAAGAAATTTTTGAGAGTTTTACCAAAATTCTAATCTTATGTAAAAATTCAACTTACGAGGAAAGACTCAATAATATAATTGATAAACGCAGTCAAATTACATATTTGAGAAGCCTTGTTATAAATGAACTAATTGATAAAACATCAGAATTGTTTATTAAGCATGAAGAAGATATTATTAATGGCTCTTTTGATAAACCTCTTATAGAATGTTTAGAACCAGAACTAAAAATTGTTTTAGATCAAATTATGAAAACCTCGATCGAAAAAATCTACCAATCAAAACCTATCCTAAAAATTGAAACTGCAGGACTTAAGGTTATACCTTTTCTCCTTCATACTTTCGTTAAAGCTCGGCTTACAAAAAAAGATTATGAAGGTAAAAAACAGATTTTAGGATTACTTCCTGTACAATATCATTCCGGAAATAATAAGTATGAAAACATACTAAATATTGCAATGTTTATTAGCAGTATGACAGATAGATTTGCCGTTGAATTATACAAAAACCTAAACGGCATTGAATTGGCGGGTTACTGATCTGCTGTACCTTCAATAACTAAACCAGTTGTGGAATGACATATCAAAATACTCACTTAACTTGAACTCTAAAACTGGGCCAATCAATGGGGGCTGGTCACTACGTTATAAGAAAGACCTTGAATTACTTGCTAAACAAGAGAAAAACTGTGTAAAAACTTTGTTTTAATAAGTAGATTTATCTCTCAAATCAATTATTCAGTATCTTTTGTTTTTTCCTTGTCTTTTTTTGGAATTGCAAGGAATATCACATGAAGCGGTATTGTAATTATTAACATCCAAAACCCAAAATATATTGCAATAATATGAAGTATGATAAATATGATATTAGCCATTGTGGTTCCCGTTTTGACAAAAGTTACCATTCTTTTTATTGAAAAAATAGGGTTTACCTCCCAAAAACTAAAATCCGAGATATAATAACATATACATACTTCATGGGAATTGATGTAAATAACATAATTGGTTAAAAAACCCCTTATTCAGCAATATCCCAAATTGGATGGAATGGCTATGAAATCCTTTTACATTTCATAAAAAAATAAACCCCCTCAATATTGAAGGGGTTTATTTCACTGAATTTTAACAGATGTGAAATAGACTAATCTATAATCTCAACGTTTTCAGCTTTCGGTCCTTTTTCTCCTTCTACGACTTCAAAAGACACTTTGTCACCTTCCTTGATATAAATCCCTGGGGCTATACCGCTTGAATGAACAAAATAGTCTTTACCGTCATCACCGGAAACGAAACCGTAGCTCTTATTTCTATTAAAGAACTTTACTGTACCGTCTTGCATGATTTCCTCATTGTTTATTAATAAATATAGCTATTAACTAATTTATAAGTTATAAGCTGTTTGAATTTAAACAATTAAATGTACAAGTGACTAATAAATGGTTTTATTTTCTCCAGTAGAATTTTCATTTTAATCCTTCTAGAACAATATGAATCTTCTCTTCCGTATTATACTTCTTGCCCTTTATTCTTTCACTTTATTGAACTTGACCTGCTCCTCCAAAGTTGTACCAATGTTTATGTTTGGCTAGTATCCGCAAATGCCTGATTTACCCGATTGAGTAGTCAGAAGTAGACATAAGACGACAAAAAATAGCACAGTTATGGCACACTTTTGAAATCTCTCCTCGGTGGCCACTGGCCTCTTAAGCCACTGCTTGAGCTAAATCAAAATCACAGTCACTAAACGGTCACCCGAACCCGTAAATCGACTTGTATTATGGGGAACAGAGTTCTGAATTATTTTTCAATTCTGTTTCCTGCAGCAATCTGTCTACCACCCGTCTGTCTATCTGCCGAAATGTAATGAAGGCACGGCCACTATTAAAATATTTTAAAAGGAGCAGGCAGGGAGAAGGGGAATAGAAAAAATATAATATTACTGTTGTGTTAACAAATATTATCGTCTTAATATTCGTAGTCAATTTTTATATGTTAAAGGAAAAAATGATCAAAATAAATAATCGGTGCGTCTGTTGTCTGTGTGAAAGGAACTTTCTGCTGGTATAGGTATATCCGATTCTAAAGATTTAAGCCCTTTTACCAGCATAAGTAAAAGGGCTTTTTTTTTGAACAAGAATAAATAGGGATAAAAAGGAAAAATTTTAAAGAGGATAGTCGAAAAATAAGCATTCCCGGAAAATGAATATTAAAATGAATAAAATTAACATAATGATCGATAATAAAAATCCAATTGGTTTTAACGCCGACAGGTTAATACCAGGGTTACAAATTATCCTTACAGGTGAAATACGTCATGATATGAAAATGAATGATTGTGTTTGTATCTGCAATATCTGTTGTTGCTCCATGAATATGGAAGGATTTATACCCGTGTAGGATTATTTGAATAAAACACAATTTAAAAAACCCCTTTACCGGTATAAGTAAAGGGGTTTTTTTATGAATAGAACCCTTTGAAAAACCTATTGCACAAAATAAAAAGTTTAAAATTCTCCTGCTTTTCGTTGGAAAATTTGTTCATAGCGTTGCTATTAACTGCATTTCCCGCCTTAATCAGGCAAATTTTAATTCTTTTTTCTTCACACATTAGGTTTATCAAAGGATTCGAGTAAATAAATAAAAGGAAAGAATAAATAATAAAATGAACGGACGGAAATCAAAAGAAAATATTGAAACACTGAGAAAAAGCGGCATTGTAAAACTCAAAGGGGAAAATATGTTTTCTATCTGGGTTAAGACTGCTTGCTGTAATCTGAATTCAACACAACTTCGTAAGCTGGCTGATATTACCGATAAATACGCCCGGAGTTTTCTCTTATTCAGCTCGAGGCAAATTCCAATTATTCCGCATATACACTGGGATGATGTTGAAGATGTGAAAATGGAACTTAGCCACGTGGAATTGGAATTAGACCGCTGCGGACCCAGGGTAAGAAACATCAATGTTTGTTATGATGACAAGGTTTGCCATGAGGCAGTGACCAATTCTATTGCTCTCGCTGAGAGATTAGAGTTCTTTTTCCGCGACACTGTACTTCACAAGATTAAGGTCGGTGTGGCCGGCTGTAAAAAAGACTGTATCATTTCTCGCGTACTGAATGATATCAGTTTCATCGGTCTGGGTACAAACGAATCGACGGCTTATTACGATGTTTATGTAGGCGGCCGGCTGGGCTTAAAACCTTCTATCGGCGTTAAAATGGCGGAATATCTCCCTGACGATCAGGCTGTACAGTTTGTAAAAAACTATTTCGATTTGATTAAAAGTGAAGGAAAACCGGGAGACCGGAGCGCCGATCTCATTAAACGGCTTGGCAAGGAAGATGTCCGGCAAAAACTGAACCGGAATTTGCAAACGGAATCGGCTTTCACCGTGATCAATTGCAAAAATAAAATAACCGAAACAGAACCTGATGCAACTATACTGAAAATCCGGGCTACTTGTGGAGAGGTCACATCGCCTCAGTTAAGAAAAATTGCAGATATTGCGGAACAATACGGGAAAGGGATTATCCACTTCGGAGTCCGTGGTTCTCCTGAAATTCCAGGTGTGGATAAAAAATCCCTGTGGAAAATAAAAAAGGAATTAGCCGAGGTCGATTTACGGACACTCGATCAGGGTATTGATAATATTCAAGCCTGCTTTGGAGAATATTGTACTGAAAGTGTGGTCAATAATCAATCTTTACTCAAAAAGATCGATGGTAAAATCGCTGCATTAAACCTGAACAACCGGAATATTAAAATCTCCGGCTCGGGATGTCCGAATTCATGTGGAATTTCGCACATCAATGATCTGGGTTTCCTCGGAGAAGTAAAACCGCGAATTGATGACAAAAACTGTATTGGCTGCGAAATCTGTGTACCGGTGTGTAAAGTAGCCGCAATGGAAATGAACGGAAGCCTCGTTACAATCGATGATGATATGTGTAAACATTGCGGTCAGTGTATCTCTATTTGTCCTTTCGATGCCATTATTGAGGAGCAAAAAGGATTCACGATACTGGCCGGTGGAAAAGAAGGCGAAGATACTCGATTCGGTAAAGTAATAGCTGAATTCCTATCAGAAGAGGAAGCGCTTTCAATCACTGAAAAATGCCTGATAATTATGAAAGAAAAAAATACCAATGTTTCTGAAATCATTGATCAGGAAGGATTTGAACATTTTAAAAATAGTCTAACTCTTGACTCATACAGTCGGGAACTAACAATTTAAAAAAAAAGGAAATATTCAACATGGAAGAAAAAATAAAACATGCCCAGGAACTGATTGAGTATGCGGTAACAAACTATCCAAGGGTGGCTGTAGCATGTTCATTTGGGAAAGATAGCATGGTGACCGTTCATTTGGCCAAAGAGGTGGTCCCCGATATTGATGTCTTCGCCGTAATGACAGTCTATAAACCACGCGAGACTTACGAATATCTGAAATTACTGAACGCGGAATGGAATCTGAATACGACCGTATATTTAGTTGCGGATCATATTCCCGAAGAACTCCGGGATGATGAATTAAAAATAATATTGCTTCCACCGGACGAATTCATTAAAGAAAGTACCCGGATTAAAGCACAAACAGGAAGGGAGATTTATGAAATCGATCCGGATGAATGCTGCCGTTTACTGAAGGTGGAACCGACGAAAGCAGCTGTAAGATCGCTGGATGCCTGGATCTGCGGTTTACGCAACACGGAAGGCAGAACCCGGGCCGATTACCGGGAAATTGAAGATAAAGGCGGGTTGATAAAAATAAATCCGATTCTCACATTCACCGAGGCAGAAATTTGGAGATATATTGCGACCAGGGGAATTAAATCACATCCCTGGTACACTCTGGGTTACCGGTCACTGGGATGCCAGCCCTGCTCACAAATCGGAGGATTACTTGAGCGCGATGGTCGGTGGCAAAACACCAGCAAATGCGGCGGAGAATGCGGAATTCATACACAATTATTGAAATGACGAACAGGGAAACACTGATGAGTAAAAAACAAAATAATAATAAATCAAACCACGACTTAAGGGTCTACACCGATATTACTCAGCTGATAGCCGATCCGGATAACCCAACACCATTAGTCAGGGTTAACCGGTCGAATCCAAATCAGGAATTTCAAATATTTCTGAAATTGGAGAGCTATAATCCTTTCGGGTCCATTAAAGATAGAATCGCTTTTAAGATGTTAACATCACTGGAAATCGGAGGTAAAACTGTTGTGGAACCCTCTTCCGGTAATACCGGGATTGCCCTGACATGTATCGCGAATGCACTGGGAATTCCCATAGAAATTGCCGTGCCGGAAAAAATCCCTGAGGAAAAGAAGGTCCTTTTGAAATTCCTTGGCGCTAACGTGATGGAAGCCGATGACGCACTTTGTCCGTTATTTCCGGCTGAGGGCGCCCGGGGATTGGTGAATGCATTAATTCACAGTCCTGCGACCAAAGATACGTATGTCAGTCCTAATCAATATGAGAATAATCTGAATGTTCAGACTCATTACCAAACAACCGGCCCTGAAATATGGAAACAAACACAAGGGAAAATAGATTATTTCTTCGCCGGATATGGTACCTGCGGGACAATTACAGGGATTGGAAAATACCTGAAGGAGCAAAACCCGAATATTAAGATTATCGGAATCGAGCCGGACTCTATGGACCATAAATTACCCGGAATGAAGCGAATTACCGGATTAAGTGAAGATTTAATTCCGAAAATTCTGGATCGATCGGTTATCGATGAAAGTGTGCAGGTGTCGGATGAAGATGCATATTCAGCGGCAATAGAATTAGCCCGGAAAGACGGGATCCCGGTCGGACCTACTACCGGAGCAATACTCTACGTGGCACAGCAATATGCCAAGACGCACAAGGGTCTGGCTGTTGTGATATCACCTGATGATGCTTTTAAATATGCAAGCTTTTACAAGGATATTATTAATACGAAATAACAAAGGAAAAAATAGTGAAAGAATACGACTTGTCGAATTACGTGTGCCCTTTATCAAAGATCAAGGCTTCCGAAGCCCTGGATGCTCTGAGTGAGTTAAAAACAATAAAATTGATTTTAGGGGATATTGATTCTCTTAAAAGTGTGGCACAGGAATTAAAAAAGCGGGGCTTAAAACCGTCCTTTAACCGGGAAGATGAAAGCAGGTTTGTTTTGATAATTGCAGAATAAAATCACTGATTTTGTGTGGCAGAAGATTCCCCGATACGTTCATTTCGTTATCTATCAGGGCCATATCTTCCATGCCTCCGCTACGCCTGCGGCAGGCTGGCATTTCATTTTGGTCAGGCAGGCGGGAGGGTGATGATTATTTTAATATTAAATGAAGAATAAAGCGCACATGCAAAATTATTCGAATTTCAGGCTGTAGGCGTCCCCGTGCTAAAGTCAGGGAAAAGGATCTATTAACAACCTTAAGAAGGTGGAATGTGAAATTTGTAATTTACTAATATACCTTTTTAACACCTTCTCAAGGTAATTAAGGAAAAAACATTCATTATGGTTACAAAAACAGAGTGGATTTTATCCCTATTTAAATAAAAATATTTATTTGGAACTTTTTCTATTTGAATACTTAACTATTTGAACATATATTCAAATAGTTATAGGAGTTAAATATTAATAAAACATTCTTTTCAACAATGGGTGCAGCATTTTTGGCATCGCTTTGTTGTATTGGTCCGATAGTGTTGCTTGTATTTGGATCAACTTCCATAGGATTATTCTCTGTTTTTGAACCGATTCGACCTGTCTTTGCAGTACTTTCTCTTGTCGTACTGGTGTTTGCTTATTTCAAGTTATTCAAAAAAGATAGAGAAGCCTGCTGCAATACGGAAGATTCAAAAAAATCTCTGCGAAAACAAAAATACATTCTGTTGGGCATTACTCCCATCGTTTTTGTTTTGTTGGCTTTCCCGTATTTAATAGGAGGTTCACATTTAAACAATTCCAATGACCAAACCGGAATAAAATCAGAGTGGTTAGTTGAGGGGATGACTTGCGGAGGATGTGCAGCCGGAATGGAAGGCTCATTAGCTGCAACGGATGGAATGAACTTCTGCAAAGTGAGTTATGAAAATGGAACCATGCTTTGCTATACGGATGACAACAAACTACCAATAGATAATATTCCGGGATTGGTAACCAGCAACGGTTATAAAGCAATTCCCAAAACAGAAAAATCTATAATTAATGGAGGGTGATTATGTCTGATTGTTGTTCAGTTTCACATAAAGAAAAAATATCAACTGAAATAAAATGTCCAACATGTGACCAGGAAGGGAAACAAGTAGAGTTACTCACAATCAGGGCTATGACCCGTAGAGATTTCACGCATTATAGTGAACTGATCCCCGGGTTTCTTTGCTTAAATCCTGATGATTCAACTGTTTATTATTTTTCGAATTTAGATTTCACTGTTAATCAGGATAATGTTGTAACGGATATTGGTTTTAAAACCAATGCCAAAACGAAAACAATCTGTTATTGTTTTCGCCATACAAAGCAGGATATTATTGATGATTACTTAAAAAATGGAAAATCAAATATAGAAATTGATGTCCGTCAAAAAGTTAAAGATAAATTGTGTACTTGTGAGGTGAGTAATCCCAAGGGCAAGTGCTGTTTAGGAGACATTCGAACCGTGATTAAAGAAGAGGTAGTGCATGACTGAAGATGTAAAACGATCATGTGTAAGATCGTATGTAGATCATGATAAGATACAGCAATTACAAATGGATTTAGTTCTAAAAGATTATGAAAAATTAGGAGAAACATTATCCATTTTAAGTAATCCGACACGCATAAAAATCATCGATTGTTTGTCCAAAACAAATGAGCTGTGTGTCTGTGATCTCGCGGATATTTTAGAAATGGATGTATCTGCAATATCTCACCAACTGCGTAAACTCAAAGACAGGGGTTTCGTAAATAAACGTCGTGATGGGTTGACGATTTATTATCGATTGTCATTAGATGAAAACTGCCAAAAGGCATTCGGCTTTATCGAGTCATTATTCGTTGGTGATCTTGAATTAAATAAATGAATCAATTGATAGTAATATCTTGGTTATTCATCAGCCACAAATCCCAAAGGTTACCGATTCTTCTTGCTCCGTAGTATAGTACGGGGTATTAGATTGTACCACAGAAGGAGATCAATATGGATGGCTTCACCGTTGGAATTCTCGCAAAAGAAACAAAATTAAACATAGAAACAATCCGTTACTATGAGCGGAACAAGCTGCTTCCGGAACCAAAACGGACACAAGCAGGTTATCGCCTCTATACTAATGAAGATATTAATCGCCTCCACTTTATTATGACGGCAAAACGGCATGGCTTTTCCTTAAAAGAAATTAAGGAATTGTTGGCTTTACGTGTTGATCCCTTGACCACGTGTGAAGATGTCCGGCAAAAAGCCACGGAAAAAATACAGGTTGTTGAAGAGAAAATCCGGGAGTTAAACCAGATCAGGAAGGCATTATCAATCTTGGTTGCACATTGTCAGGGGGTAGGTCCGAAAAGTGATTGTCCGATATTAGATGCCTTTGAAAAAAATAGATAAATCAGGGAACCCTGTGCCACAGCACAAGGAGTAATGCTAATAAATTTAATGTGATGGAAAAGTTAATTCGAATATTTAGTGTGATATATGTGCGGCTGTTTTTGAAAGGAGTAAAATAGTCATGACTATTAAAGTAGAAGTTTTTTCATCTCCCGGCTGTAGCAAGTGCGGTCATGCAAAAGAAATATTACGCAAGACGGTAAAGGAATTCGGTGATGGTCGAATTGAATGGCGGGAAGTCAATATCTTAAAAGAATTGGATTATGCCGTACAAATGGGTGTTCTATCAACGCCGGCCATCGCCATAGACGGAAAACTGGTTTATTCAGGGTTGCCTTCGGCTGGGAAGTTGAAAATATTACTTGAAGAGAAATTGATACGAACAGGTACGGAGATTCCTTGATGGTCGGCTTACTATTGTTTAGCGCGGGAGTTTTGGGATTTCTTGCATTTTTTGAACCCTGCACAATTGCTACTCATACCTTATTTGCCGTTCGTGCACATCAAAAAGATCAATCCGTGCGTTTAAAAGCTTTATGGAGTTTACTCATCGCACGTACAATTTTATCAATTTCATTATTAGTACTTGCTGTAACCGTTACAAATCCGCCGCAATGGAATTTTTTCTTACCGGGAGTTATTCTCCTGATCCTGGCGGCTGTTTATATTATTTCGCGATTTACGTATGTACCAATACCCCATCTTGAGTTTTATAAACTAATTCCTAAAAAAATTACTAAATCGCATGGTATCCAACTTGGATTAACACTTCCGGCATGTACCATCCCACTCTTTGCTGTGATAACCGGATTATCCGTAACATTAAATTCGATTCCTTTTGCTATTATAGCGGGATTATTATTTTCCGGTATGTTTACATTACCGACGGCTGTTGCGATTTTTAAAGGCGTCTCTTCTTCCGGGCAGTCTCTATTAGAACGTGCTGCTAAAGTCACACCTTTCCTTACTGCCATGCTCTTTATTGGTGCAGCATTGTTTACATTCATATTACCGGTAGATATTAGCTTACAAAACATCAAATTGATTCTACAGGAACCTACTATTACCGGATTAGCAATTGGCTTTATTACAGGACTCGTCTTTAGCTTCAATCCGGTTTCATTTACCTCCATTCCTGTTATGTTGGCCTATGTGACTAAAGCTCATGAGAAACGGCGGGCTATAATAATGGGTCTTGCCTTTATTTCGGGAATGATTCTAATTCATGTTGTACTGGGTGTTGCTGCATCTGTTGGCGGGGAATGGGTTAAGAGTGTAATGGGCCGTTTTTGGGGAGTTATCCTGGGGCCTGTATTAATTATACTGGGATTACTTTGGCCCGGATGGATAAAAATCCAGTTACCGTGGTTCGGAGTAAAGGGTCGGAAAGTTTCGAGTTTATGGGGTGCTTTTCTGTTGGGTATCCCGTTTCCTATCGCAGTTTGCCCTTTCTGTGCACCCGCATTCCTGGTCATGCTTACTGCAAGTGCCACCATCGGTTCCATCACATTTGGTTTCTTTTTATTATTATCTTTCGCACTGGGACGAAGTGTTCCCATAATGATAGGAGCATGGAGCATGGGTTGGCTGGAATCACTCAATATTTTTGTAAAATATCAAAAAAGAATTGAAATAATAGCAGGATTAATATTGATAATCAGCGGTCTATATCTTTTAAACGAGTATTTATTATTTATTAAATACTAATATAGGACTCTGACATTAATTGTCTATACAATCACTAAATTAATTAGGTTGAAACCGACCTCAAAACAAACACCATTAAAACCGAAAGGCTAATCAACATTTATGAGTTTAAATAAAGTATATAATTGACTGTTTATTTCAGTCCTTTCTATTCTTCTCCGGGGATATAGTAACCGGTTGGATTACGACCAGAACTGTAGAATTCAGTGGTTTTATCGAGGATATTTCTCAAATACCATTTTCACTAAACAAGGTCAAATTCCAACCATAGAAATGCCCCGGAATCCATATTTCACATTCTATTATGAAAAACATTAAATTAGCAGCACTAAAAATTGGAATAAATGTCCTTGCTGTCATTATTATTATAAAAAATTATTTAAAATCAAATTATGAGTCGACTCTGAAAAGAGATAACAGCATCAATCACACTCATGCAGGACGTTACGTCCTGCATAAGAAGGGATGGAGAGAAAGATGGGGTTTCCACCTATCCACCAGCTGGCGGAACGGGCGGTTATCCCAATTTGACATTTTTGGAGGGGACTTAAATCATGAAAGGAAAATATGAGAAGTACATTCATTATCGCGGCCTTACTGGCTTTCATCATTGGCTGTGACAGTGGGGAAACAGCCCAAGCAGATATTCAACTGGCGACCATTCAATGCGGGACGTGCAAAAAAACAATTGAAAAAGGTTTGTCTGATGTAAAAGGAGTTGTAAAAGTAGAGGTAGATGTTGAAAAAAAGATTGGGCATGTTACTTATAAAGCAGGTGTTGTCGACTTAGCTATTATTGAAAAAGCCATCTCCGCATTGGGTTACGATGCGAACAATACAACAGCAGATCCAGCAGCATACGAATTGCTGCCGGGGTGTTGCAAGGTTAGTGTCAGCCATTAATCTAGGATTTACAATGATATCTTTGCTAAAAGCAGGATTGACATTTTCCGGCAGGAAAACGGATTTTCCAGCATACTCTGATGCGGCGATAATCAGTGCTTACGCCAACATCCACCAAACCCAGACAGTCCAGGGTGAAGATGGAGGTATTAAACCGGAGTGGATTTTCTTAAACCTAAATTGAGCGATTCTTTCTTGAGTATGGATAATAAGCACAAAACCTATTGGGTAATGGAGTTAATGAAAGAAATAATGAAAATTTTTACAATCTATAATTATGAATTACCCAATTTTTAGCACCGATCTTTATTTGATGAAACTTTATATTTACACCTCCTTAAACCCCTCCTCGTATGAGGAGGGGACTCATAACTCGTCCGCTAAATTACTCATAATGGCAGGGGTGGTGAAAAAATGGGAAGTTCTTCAAATTTATCATAAATAGTTTTATATGGATTATCTAAATTGAACGATTCATCTCTTTTGTTTTACAGAATCGCTCAATTTAGGTTAAAGAAATTATTATAATTAATACCTTTCACTTTTTTGACTGTGTTGTAAATTTATCCTACCTACTATGCGTATAAAATTCTTCATCTGGATTACTCGATTACTTATGTTGGTAATGTTTGCCGGTGTTTTACCGCTAGATTCTGTTTCAGTCCAAGCCTCTGAAGCACAACAGGACAGGAAGAAAAAGAAGAAAAAAAAATCCTCCAAGAAAAAGAAATTAAGCAAAAAGAAATCTTCAAAGAAAAAACCACGTAAAAAATCTTCTAATAAAAAGAAGCGTAGAAAAAAAAGCTTAAAAAAGAAAAGGCCCACTAACAAACGCCCTTCAAAAAAGAAATCACGTAGATCAGCCCCAAAAAAAGTTAAAGCAACTCCGGTTCCAAAAAAGGAAATTTCAGTTGTACAGCTGACAAATGATTTATTTGATTATACCAGTCAAATGCAAACCAGCAGCAGGCGATTGGCTTACGCGACTCGTTATTTGTCCGCACCGCAAACGAAAGAAGTCGTTCGCATAGAATCGAAAGTAAAATATACTACCCGTGATTACGAAGAAGCGGCTGCTAAAGCTCCCAACGATATACGAGCCCAACGCCAATTGGGTATGCATTATGAGCAAATCCAAGATTGGGAAAATGCAAAAGATGTTTATTTAAGAATTTTAATAAAAAATCCCTTGAATCCGGACGCTCATTTTTACCTGGGCAATATGTACCAGAACATGGGTGAAATGAATAAAGCAAGACAGTCTTATGAAGAAGCGCTGGCGTTGGATCCAAATCATCGAGCGACATTAGGTGTATTAGCCGGAGGAAATAACTCTGTAGAAAATCAATCTGTCTTGGAGGAATCAGCAGCGCTCAACCCTGATGGACCAGCCCAGAAGTTGACGCTCATTAAAAAGAAACTAAATACAGGTGATTTTGAAGAAGCAGTTAAATTGGCTGTCATTGCACAAGAGCAATTTCCCAAGCAGGTTGGATTTGTTTATCTACAGGGCAGAGCTTACGAAGAATTAGGTGAAGTGGAACGAGCGAAGCGTTCATACCAGAAATCCATTAAAATGGACCCACGCAATGAAGAAGCCCATTTATCTTTGGGGCATCTCTACTTTAATCAGGGGAAATTTGTATACGCTGCCCTGGCGTTCAGTGATGTAGTTTATCTCAATAATTATGATGTAGACGCCCGCTACATGCAGGGCTTGAGTTATTTCAATGCAGATGAATGGGGGAGGGCCGCCGCCGCTTGGGAAGATCTTCTCCATTATGCCCCCCAGCATCCACTGGTTAAAACGTTACTACCACAGGCTTATTATATTATGGCAGTAGAATACAATCGATTGGGTAAATCATCACTGGGAAGAACATCATTCAGCAAGGCATTGAGTGTAAACAATCTTTCCCGGAGCTGGCTCCCCGGCGCCATGCGTACATTGGGCAAATATTATCGTGAAAAGGGCATGCATAAAGAATCACTAGCCGCCTACCGGGAAGTTGTAGAACTAAGACCCATGGACGCACAAGCCTACACCGGCATGGGTATCACCTACTGGAAAATGAATGAACACCAGTTGGCAAAAGCCGCTTGGCAGCGCAGCCTGGAATTAAACCCCGACAACAACGAAGCCAAGGGCTGGCTTTTGATTGCCCACCAGAGCTAATCATCAGTTCTGATACATTTTTTATAGTTTAAAAGGGCTTTGCAACACCTATTACACAAATTAAAAAGTCTAAAATTTGTCTGCTTTTCGTTAGAAAACTTGTCCATAGCTCCGCTATTGACTAAGTTTCCTGCCTTAACCAGACATATTTTACATCTTTTTTCTTCACACACAAGGTTTTGCAAATCCCTCTATAAATCAAATATGATTAAATTTTTACCCATTATTTTTATTGCTTCCCTTATTGCGCAAACGTCCTATCCCGGCGATAATATCGTCCGACAGGGGGTATATACATTTTATAATTACGAGACAGCGCAGGCGATAGAGATCCTACAAAAAGCCCGGGAGGATTATCCGGAAAATCCAACGGTACATTTAACTTGGGTAGCTGCCCGGTGGCTTCACAACCAAGCCAATTCTTCAGTGAATCAAACATACAATGACCTTGAAAAGGATTTGAATGAAGTTATTCCTGTTTATGAAAAATTAGTTCAAACGTATCCGGAGGATCCAAATTATCAATTATATCACGGTTCAGCTACAGGGCTTAATGCCCGGATTTATTTAGGTAAGAAGGAATGGATTAAGACCCTGGAATGGGCTTACAAAGGGTTTCGAATAATCCAGACTGTCGAAAACGACCATCCGGAAATTGCTGATTCTGCTCTGCCCATTGGCATTGTGGAATATTACGCAGGATTAAGAAATGTGGTTATTCAATTCGCAGCCAAACTTTTTGGACTGAACCCGGGTAAAGATGTCGGTTTAGAGAAAATGGAGAAAGCCGCCGCCGAAGGTCAATGGTCATGGATTGAAGCAAAAGGAATATTATCATTCGTCTATTTATGGGTAGATCTAAATCCGGATTTGGCGTTGAAACACAGTTCTAATCTGGTGGAGGAATTCCCCAAAAATTTCTATTTTAGAATCTTATACACGGAAAGTCTTATCAGAAGCGGCAAAATGAACTCAGCGTTAACATCATTAAATATTTTGAAAAAAATGTTTCCGGATCTGACTGAAATTCAGAAGAGTTGGTATTACGGTTATTTGCAATATGAGTTTGCCCTGTATCACTTTTTAACTGGTGATAATAAAAAAGCGATGATCTATGTAAATGAATCTGTAGAAAAATATGGAGCTGAATTGGATATCATTCTGGCGAATGCATGGGTTCTCAAAGGTCAGATTCATGATTTAAAACAGGAACGTAAGGCAGCTGTTAGCGCTTATAAAAAATGTGTTGATCTGGACAATTATACGTTTGTCATTAACGATGCCAAGGCGTACATAAAAACGCCTTATCGTAAATAGAGATTGGATATTGAACTCCTACGGAAATCGGTAATCTTTAAATTTGAGTCAATCGTTTTTAAGCTAAAGCCCGGGTTCTTTTGTCTTTCAACCCCGACTTAAAAGTCGGGGTAAGTATGAATCAAAAAGGACTCCAGTTCACAGAACTGTAGCGGAATAATTGAAGAAATGTAAGAACTATCTATTTCAGAATTTCTGTTGGTTGGTGGTAAAATGAGCACAAGTTGTATTTTGTGGAATTTTATGAGTGGATGGAAATTCTTAAATATCAGAATTAGGAGTAAATTCTTTTGTGGAAAATTCATTTCAAATGTACTGCAACAGCTTAAGTCAGTACTCCCGTTTTAAAACCAGGGAGGTGGCTGTCGGCGATGTAATCGTTGGGGGAAATCATCCGATTCGTATCCAATCCATGACCACTACGGATACCATGGATACCAAGGGCACAGTGGAGCAATCTATACGCATGATTGATGCCGGTTGTGAGATTGTCCGTATTACAGCTCCCAGCAAGAACGACGCTGAAAATTTAAAAAATATAAAAGATGAACTTCACCGCTGTGGTTATACAACTCCGCTGGTAGCAGATATTCATTTTACACCAAATGCAGCGGAAATTGCGGCGCGGATCGTTGAAAAAGTCCGTGTGAATCCCGGGAATTATGCCGATAAGAAAAATTTAGAAATATTGGAATACACAAATACTCAATATGATGAAAAATTAGATCGGATTCGAGATCGCTTTCTGCCGTTGGTAAAAATCTGCAAGGAAGAAGGTACTGCCATCCGTATTGGTACTAACCACGGATCGCTTTCAAACCGTATTATGAATCGCTATGGTGATACACCTTTGGGAATGGTGGAATCGGCTATGGAATTCACCCGTATTTGTGTGGATGAAAATTTCCATAATATTATTTTTTCCATGAAAGCCAGCAACCCGCAAGTGATGATACATGCTTACCGTTTATTGGTGGCAACAATGATCAAAGAAGGCATGAATTATCCGCTGCATCTGGGTGTAACTGAAGCCGGGGAAGGTGAGGATGGTCGTATCAAATCTGCAGTGGGAATCGGAACTCTTTTAGAAGACGGACTGGGTGACACGATCCGGGTATCATTAACGGAAGAACCGGAAGCAGAAATTCCCGTAGCAAGAGCCTTAGCAGATCGTTATAAATTAGATCGTATAACTCAATTACCTGAAATTAATGATCCTCCGTTTCATCCTTTTGTATATGAAAAACGAGAAACAATTCGAATCCAAAATGTCGGTGGCAAAAACGTTCCGCGTGTTATTGTTGATTTGAGTCCTATCCAGAACGTAAAACCGGCAGATTTAATTCATTGTGGTTATTATTATCATAAAGAACTGGACAAATGGATAATAGCTGATGGTGCGGCTGATTTTATTTATATAGGGCAAAATAAAATTGATTTTACATTACCAGGAACGTTATGTGTTATCCGGAATGTCGAAATCCGGCAGGAAAAAGATAGTCACTATCCATTATCATCGCTGAAATCTTTTACGGAAACTACAGAAAAAATGACTTTTGTAAATGTATTCTTGAAAGACATCAATCAAGACACTATAGGATCCCTTCCGGGAAATGTGATTCTCGTTTTGAATGCCGAAACGGATCATGCCATGGCGGAAATGCGCCTGGCTTTTTTCAAGTTAGAAGAATTGAATTGCAAACTGCCTGTGATCCTAATGAAGGATTATGGGAATTTAAATAGAGAAAAATGCCGTTTATTCTCTGCGACTGATTTCGGTGGTCTATTGATAGACGGATTTGGTGATGGTGTTTGGTTGAAGTCAGAACGTAACATTGACTTTATTAATCAAACCGTATTTGGCATTTTACAAGCAACACGCACACGTATTTCAAAAACGGAATATATTTCTTGTCCTTCATGCGGTCGGACCCTGTTTGACCTTCAGGAAACTACCGCAAAAATTCGAGAGAGAACCAATCACCTGAAAGGCGTTAAAATCGGTATTATGGGTTGTATTGTAAATGGTCCCGGTGAAATGGCCGATGCCGATTATGGATATGTTGGAAGTGGAAACGGGGTTATTTCATTATATAAAGGCAAAGAAGTAGTTCGTAAGAATATATCGATTGAATTTGCTGTAGACGAGTTGATTGATCTGATGAAGGAAAATAGAGATTGGGTTGATAAGGAAGAAGGAAAAAGGAAGAAGGAAGATGTGGTGAGGTAATTCACTTTAATACTTCAACACTTAAACACTATAACACTTTATCACTTGAACTCTTTGATTTGATATGTCTCTCTTTGTAGGTTCGGGCTGATAATTCGATAATAGGTAATATATGAAAAAGTTATTCATTCCAATTTTTATCATTTCAATGTTATGGTCTCAGGATTTTGAGCCAACAAATCTGTCTCCCATTGTAGCTTATTGGAAAACATTAACACCTGATCAAAAAGAGACTTATTTGTTTTCATACATGACACAAACATATGAAACATATGCTGGGTTAAAAGAAGAATTTGGCTATAATGAACTTACAAAGTGGTACTATGATAACCGGGCTGAGCAAGTGTTTGGCATTTTTGATCAATTGGAAGAAACGGATTTGAAAGAATTTGTAGGTTGGATTGACGAATTTTATAGGCATGAAGATTTCGTAGATAGACCATTCTATGAAGCCATGGCATTTGCCTTTCGATTTCAGCAGTCCGCCGGTGAAACACTTTGGGAAAAATATGAAAATGCAAAATTCGGGAAGATTAAACCTGACGAGGAGTAATGTCATTATATAAGCCGAAATTCCTGGCAGAATGGAATGCCATCAGACAAGAGGGTGGATATAAATTATTAATCAAGAAAAAAGGACGGAATGTGGTGATTGTATTTGTCGCATTCTATCTTATTCGTGATTCGATTTTATACCTGTTGATTCCCTACCTTGCAATTGAGGGGATCATTACATGCAATTGATGCTGTCAAAAGTATTAAGCTCAGCGATACTTGGAATTGATGCATATATTGTCGAAGTAGAAGCTCACCTGACCGGAGCAAAATTACCTCAGTTCAGAACGGTTGGTCTGGCAGAAGGCGCTGTAAAAGAAAGCAAGGAACGAGTCCGGGCGGCTATCAAAAATACGGGGTATACATTTCCCCATAAACATGTCACAATCAACCTGGCTCCTGCAGATATTCGCAAAGAGGGGAGTGCCTTCGATTTACCCATCGCAGTAGGGATTTTAGCAGCGATTGGAGAAGTCAGGCATACATATCTAGAAAAAATGCTATTATTAGGTGAACTGGCTTTAGATGGATCGTTACGACCGATTCGTGGTGCATTGCCGGTTGCATTATGCGCAAAGACAAAAGGAATTAAGGGCGTTGTTCTTCCGGAGGAAAACGCCAGGGAAGCCGGTGTAGTAGAAGGAGTCAAAGTTGTCGGTGTTAAGTCGTTGGCGGATGTTATTGCCATATTAAATGATGAAGGAACCTTTTCTCCCATAGAGGTTGACCAAAAAGCACTTTTTAAAAGTTATCAAAAATACAATGTGGATTTTGCTGATGTAAAAGGACAGGAACAGGTGAAACGGGCTTTGGAAGTCGCAGCTGCCGGCAGCCATAATGTGATTATGATCGGTCCTCCGGGAAGCGGCAAGACCATGCTGGCAAAACGGCTGCCAACCATTCTACCGGATCTTGTTTTGGATGAAGCATTGGAAACAACCAAAATTCATTCTGTTGCGGGATTATTGCCGGAAGGTCAGGGGATCATTGCAATTCGACCTTTTCGCGCACCGCATCATACCATCAGCGATGCCGGCCTTATTGGAGGCGGATCGGTGCCGAAGCCCGGGGAAGTCAGCTTATCCCATAACGGTGTTTTATTTTTAGATGAACTACCGGAATTCAAGAAAAATGTTTTGGAAGTGATGCGTCAGCCATTGGAAAATGGTGAAGTAACCATTGCAAGAGCCGCCATATCCCTCAGTTATCCATCCCGGTTTATGTTAGTGGCAGCCATGAATCCATGTCCGTGTGGTTATGCCACAGATCCGCAAAATGAATGCACCTGCTCTCCACAGGTAATCCAGAAATACATGAGTCGCATTTCCGGACCATTGATGGACAGGATTGACATTCATATCGAAGTACCGGCTGTTCCTTTTGCAGATCTGGCCGCTAAAGAAGATGGAGAAAAATCTCAACTTATTCGTGAACGAGTCCAGGAAACGCGCCAAACCCAATTAAATCGTTTTGCAGCAAGACAAGGTATTTATAG
>CAJVYU010000050.1 GCA_913009735.1 uncultured Fidelibacterota bacterium | reverse complement strand
ATTCCCCGTAGTTAAAAAATATTCTTTGAAAATAAAAAAAACATTCTATTATTGATATAGGGTATTCATTTATTAAAGTAGAATACATATAAATTTTTCTTGGCATTTATTTGGAGTTCAAATGAATAATTGTAAGACAATATTAGCTATACTTTGATTAGCAGAATTTTTAATCTCGTACAAATGAAAAGAAGTGGACCCTTAAAACTGAGCAGTGCGTTAGTGTAAATTCTGTTTGAACTTAAAACGAAAAGGAAAAGCAGAACATGAGTAAAAACCGACGTAACCATTCAGCATCATTTAAAGCAAGAGTCGCTTTGGAAGCCATCAAGGGGGAGAAGACCATGAGTGAGCTATCATCATTCTATACTCTCCATCCCGCTCAAATTCAAAAGTGGAAAAAGCAGTTATTAGAAGGATCAAAAGATGTATTTGGTGCATCAGAGAAAGAACGAAGACATTATGAGTCAGAAGAAAAAGAACTTCACGCAAAAATAGGTCAGTTGACCATGGAACGTGATTTTTTGTCGAAAGCGTTCGGTCGTTAGATATGGCTGAACGCAAAACAACCATCCAAGATGATCAGAGTTTACCCATCATAAAAAAATGTACCTTAATGGATGTAAGCCGTTCAACTTTGTACTACACTCCAGTTGAACAAGAGCCTGATTTAGAAGAGTTGGAGATAAAGAAGGAAATGGACAAGCTTCATATTAAACATTCTTACATGGGTTCAAGAAGCCTTCGTGATCAGTTGGTCTCCAAGGGATACAAAATAAACCGTAAGCGAGTCCAAAGGCTTATGAATGAAATGAACATTCATTCTACAGCGCCGAAGCCAAATACAAGCCGACCGGGTAAGCAGCATACGATTTATCCATATCTTTTGAAGAACCTGAATATAGATCGAGCCAATCAAGTGTGGGCTACGGATATCACCTATATCCCAATGGCCAGAGGCTTTCTCTATTTGGTGGCTATTATGGACTGGTACAGCCGTAAAGTGTTGAGCTGGCGCTTATCCAACAGTATGGATACAACTTTCTGTATTGAAGCCTTGAATGAAGCCATTGTAAAATACGGAACCCCGGATATATTTAACACAGACCAGGGTTCTCAATTTACCAGTGACGAGTTTACTGGTGTGTTAAAGTCAAAAGAGATAAAGATTAGTATGGATGGAAAAGGCCGCTGGGTGGACAATGTATTCATTGAAAGATTATGGCGTAGTCTCAAATATGAAGAAGTCTATCTCAACGCTTATGACACAACAAAAGAAGCCAGAGAAGGCATTGGTGAATGGATTAGATTCTATAACCATGAAAGAACACATCAATCACTTGAAAGAAAAACTCCGGAACAAGTATATTTAAACAGCAGGTCAATAAAGGAATTGGCTGCTTAATGAAAAACCTCGCAGAATTTTACACCTTAAAAGCAAAAAAACTGCTCAGACTATGGGGTCCACCTCATAGTTGTAAAAGATAATATAAATATCATCAATTATTAAAGGAGTATCATATGAAGATCTTTACAGTTGGTCAAGTCCAAAAAGTTCTGTAAAATGAGTCAAAGGGTCACAGTAACTCCGCCCGCATCTTTTATTTTTATAGCAGGCTGATTCATGATTTTGGTTTCTTTTCTTTTTTCAAGCAATGACATATCCAAGTATTGTCTACCGGTTATCCATTCTTCTGCTTGTTCCATGCATAAAGCTCCAATGAGCCTTAATGCAGAGTTTCTGTTAGGAAAAATACGAAGAACACTGGTCCGTCGTTTAATCTCCTGGTTAAATCTTTCTAAACTATTTGTAGTCCTAATTCTTCGTCGATGTTCATCCGGAAAGTTCAGGCAGGTTAAGGCATCTTCACCCGCAGTCTCCAACAGATCAGCTGCATCCGGGTATTTTTCTGATAAGTCATTAATGAAGGCCTGGAGTCGTTTAAATCCCGTTTCCTTATCCGGAGCTAAAAAGATATCGTCCAAGCGTTTCTTTACCCATGCTTTATCCTTATTTCTGACTTTATCTAACATGTTCTTTTTAAAGTGGACTTGGCATCGTTGCCATTGGCAGCCGGGGAAGTTTTCTTCAATGGCCCTCACCAACCCGGGATGGGCATCACTAACCACAAGATGGACACCTTTAAGTCCTCGGCTCTTTAGTCCTTTAAAAAACATGGACCAGTTGGTTTCATTCTCGCCTGTGCAGACATCTACACCAATAATATCTTGTTTCCCTTCTTTATTAATACATTTGGCAATAAGCACAGCATGGCTTTCTACTTTATGATCTCTACGAACCTTATTATATCGCGCATCCACGAACACATAAGGGTAATCATCATCCAAGGGACGATTAAGCCAGGCTTGGATCTCTGTATCGAGTTTCTTTACGATCTCCGATACCTGGCTCTTGGAAAAAGACAGGCCACACAAACTTTCTGTAATCTTTTTAATCTTTCGAGTGGCAACACCTTTAATGACCATTTGTTGAAGACATACAATCAATGCTTTTTCACTCCGTTGATATCGGTCAAACAGTTCTGTTGAAAATGAACCATCTCTATCTTGTGGAACAGATAAGAACAGTTTTCCCACCCGCGTATTTAACTGTCGAGGTTTATAACCGTTACGATGGCCACGACGATTCTCGGTTCTTTCATAAGGCAGGGCTTTCAAGTGATGAGACATCTCCTGCTCTAAATACTCTTGTAAATAGGTTCCGACTATTTGTTTTAAAAAGTCTGAATCATTTAGGTCTTTATTTGTATCTTTTCTTTGGGTCATGGTTTTACTCCTTATTATTTGCTTCTTTTCAAAACAAATTTAAGAGAAAACTGTGACCCCTTGTTTTAAAAGTACAGAAAATTACGGACATAACTCAGCCGAATCATTCAAATTATGATATAATATTCCAATATTTACACTATTGTCGCAGAACAGAACTTTCTCATTTAATTCCGCTTCATTGTTCTGTTTGTCTAATGCAATAAGTGAATTTGGTATTGGATCAGCTAATGTATCTCCAAAATCCTCACAATATAAAGGTGAACAATAATAATAGTTAAACTCAACAAGGCTATCATTTCGTTTTTTATCAAAAATATTTCCTTCAAATCCAATCATTCCCTGACCAATGTAATTAGAAGGAAATTGTATGGAATAATTGGTTTTAAACGATTCAGTCTCCCACTGATCGTTTTGTACCGATTCAATGCAAGTTATTTCATTGTCAATTTCATTGTTTTTTTCCTCACAAGAGTAAACAAAAAAAAGAAGAACTGAAATGTAAATTATTTTCATCATTTTTACATGCTTTCTAACGGGTGAATTCACAGGCGTGCAGTTTACCGCACGTCCTTGTTGAGCGATTTGTTAACATTTTCTATCTAATCTTCAACAATTTCCCATTCATCTATTTTATTGAACGGTTTTTCGCTACCGTTATCTGCTTGGAGAACTCTAAAGAAAACCTTCTTCCCCTTTATTTGTACTTGCACAACTGTATTTTTATAGCCATTTCCTGCTGCTCCTGCATCTACCTGATATATACCACCGTCTTCATCCGGGAAGACAGACATATCGTTAGCAGGTATCCCGGCAGGATCAAGAATACGCATACGGTAGTAATAATGTGTGTGACCAACAAAGACCGCACGAACTTTGCCTTTATATTTCAAAAGCATCTGCCAGAATGCATTTCGTTGTTTAGGCTTCTGGTTAAAACTATCCTTTAAATGACGATATCTTGGAAAAGCCGGTTCATGAAATGAGATAAAAATATGGTCAATTTTTAATGGCGCTGATTTAATCACCTGTTCAACCCATTGTCTGCCTTTACGATTAATGACACCACTTTTTCCAAGGTCAGTATATCCGTCAAGAATTATAATCCGTACATTTTTATAGTCTAAATAATAGTCACATGAGCTTGGATGTCTACGAACCGCATTTGGAATAGAAGGAATGATCGTATCTCTGGCATAACGGAAGTGCTTGCGCCAATTCTCAAATTCGTGGTTCCCAATTACGGGTAAGAAAGCGGGGGGATTCTCCACATTAGTAAAAATATTTTTATAATCGTTATATCTTGATTCAAGAGGATCCATATCTCCGGCAATAATGATTATTTCGGCAGGATCGAATTTCGGCTCCGGATTAACACTTCTGTCACGTATCTCCAACAAGGAATTCTTCCAAGTGTCGCCACCATTTCTGGGATCTGCAAGAACTGCAAAAGATAATTTCGGAACAGACTCTGAAAATCCAAACGTGCTAAAGCCGGAAATAACCAGACACGAAACAATTAGTAGACTAAAATAACTAAATCTTTTTTTCATAAATATATTACCTCCTCTATTTTTTAAGATGCTAACGGAAAAACTCACCGTGCGTGAAACTTTGATTTTCTAAACATTTTCTAAACAAATTTACGTTCAATTCTCCTAAACTTTAAAATCACGCTGCTTGCTTTCCACGTCCTGTGCAATGTGGGCGGCAGTATTAGTGTTACCTATGTTTATTACACTAGTCCGCAATCGTTTTACTCCAATTCGTTTCAAGTTGTAGGCATATTTGAAAGTCTTAATGTTTGTCATAATGTTCTCCTATTGCCGCCCAAATAGGCTGAACTCAGAGGCGTGAAATGTTAAACAATTTTGTTCTTACAACTGTTGTTATAACCCAATTTGCCAGACATATGTACCGACAGCTCCAGCGGATAAGCTGGAGTGTATAGCCTCATCGTCAACTAAAATATTAAAAGACTCTTCAGAATTGCCATTATTCAACACAATAATAACAATGTGGTTATCCGCTGTTTTAAATGCGACATTAGGAAAAGCCGGCGTTGTGGTTGAATAAATTCTTTGTGATCCCGGTCGGACAAATTTCGATGCATGTGCAATGATGTAATATGCCGGATTACGCGTGACCTTATTTCCACTAATGGTAAGTGCCCCTAAACATTGAATACAGCCGCCAGGTGTATGCGGATCTTGGTTTTCGTCTGCAGCCAAGTTCCATTCGATGACAGTTTTGCACCAATTTCTTGAAGCTCCAATAATTAATTCCCGGACGTGCCACTTGAGATCATTCGCAAAGTCTCCCGGTGCACCAATCCATTGTTCTGTGAAATAGAGATTTTTATCCGGATGGGCGTTGTGTACTGTACTTAAGGCACTAATATCGCCACCGTACAGATGAAAAGCAGAACCATCAATATATATTTTTGCTTCGGGGTCGTCCAGAATTGAAATAGGATAATCAGGACGATCGGCATTATGATCATAAATAATGATTTTTGTTTGTATACCAGCATTTTGTAAAGCCGGGCCCAAACTGTTTTTAACAAATGCAGCTTGCTTATCGGCGGGCATCAGCATGCTGGGATTGTTAAAGGGATTGAGGGGTTCGTTTTGTACGGTGATTGCATTGATTGTTATGCCTTCATTGGCCATTTCCTGGATATATTTGACAAAGTATTTTGCATATGCATCGTAATATACTGGTTTCAAACTGCCACCGATACTGCTGCCATTAGTTTTCATCCACACAGGCGGTGACCAGGGAGATCCCATTATTTTAATGTCCGGATTGATCTGTAAAATTTCTTTTAATACCGGGATAATGTGTTTTCGGTCTTCGTCCAACGTAAAATGTTCCATATCCACATCCGTTTGACCGGCAGGTAAATCATTATATGAAAAAACTTTTTCATCTAAATCAGATGAACCGATACTGACTCTTAAATAGCTGACACCAATATTATTATCCGTGTAATCAAACAGTTCGGTCAACAAATTATCTCGATTCGTAGCAGACATATTGTGGATATGCAAGGCACTGCCACCGGTTAATGCAAATCCGAATCCGTCCATTTCTTGCCGAAGCAATGCCGGATTTACTATGATGCTCTGTAAATTATTCATTTTACCGTTTTCAACTTCGGTAGATTGTTCGATGAATTTTATATTCTTACTGGCGTCACTTAGCCAGAATTTTACCGATCTATCATCAACCTGTTCTTCCGATTGGTTGGTGGACCTTCCGCATCCCAGTCCGAATATGAAAATCAGCAAAAATATTCCTATTAATCGTAAAACAGGTATCTTGTTTCTTTTATATGATAATCTCAACATGATTTTCTACCTAACGGAAAAACTCACCGTGTATGATATTTGTATTTTCATACTTTTGTTAGATAAATTTACATTCATTTGATACCCAACTCCTAAAATCATACTACTCCCCTTTCACATTTACTATAGTCATTGTAATGATTATTGACTAATTAACATTTCTTTCATGGCTCAAAAACCATTCATAGAGAGCCGGAGTATTATAAGTTTCAGTCCAGGAGTCATGACCAGCTTCAGGATATATAGTGAATTTTACATTTCCTCCTGCCTTTTTTAGAGCGTCAACCATATTTTGTGATTGTTGGAGAGGCACTATTTTATCTTTCGCTCCATGAAATACCCAAACAGGCAAATCTTTTAAAAGTTGTGCTTTGTTAGGATCTCCGCCACCGCAAATGGGTGCAATCGCCGCAAAACGATTAGGATATTTTATCGCCATAGACCAAGTTCCGTAACCTCCCATGCTTAAGCCCGTAATATAAATTCGATTTTTATCAACTCGATAATTTTTTGTCACCTCTTTCAGAAGTGTATCTAATGATCCCGTAGACCACCATTGATTCTCAGGACATTGAGGTGAAATAATAATAAATTGGAATTTCTTTCCCTTATCAATCAACTTTGGTGGACCATGAGCTTTGATCTTTTGGAGACTGTCTCCACGCTCACTGGCACCATGTAAAAATAGAATTAGCGGCCATTCCATTTTTAATTTTTCATAATCATCGGGTAAATAAAGCAAATACTGAATTGGAACTGTTCTTGTAATTTCTTTTTCAAGTAATTGTTTTAATTGTTTTTCATTCTTTATTCTTGACATTGCTGCACATCCAAATATTGTTGAAATCACAATAAACAAAATGACTGAATATATGATTTTCATAATTTTAATCTCAAATTTATTGATAATTGAATATCAGGAAAAGTAACCTGTGGTATTCATTTCTCTTTAACACTTTTGTATATTAACGCTTTAATACAGATTCACGTACAATGTTTATCAGCCTAAGTCCGGTAGCAGCAATTATCAGGTAAAATGCTGACTGATTTTGAACTACTAATCAACTTATATCCAAGTGTAATCGCAATCAGAACATCTATATTTCGTCTGTTTGAATATCGATAGTAATCCGGATGGAGGTTGCTCTTCTATATTGTTTCCATCACAATTTGGACAAAATGAAGGTTCTGTATTATTATTATTTTTATCAACCGCTTTAAAAAGTTCTTTTACAGTTTCCATATTTTCCTCACTGATAAAAAGTTCCTTTGCGGATACATTATGACCAAAGATTCCAACTTCTGTTCTATTGCCTAATGTATATATAATTCTGTTTTCATCAAGAATGCGAATATATTCAATTAGCTTCATTGACTGAATATCAAATATTCCTATAGATATTGGATTATTCATTATACGGTGGAAATAACCCGCCTGAAAATTTGTTTTGTAAACCTTTTTTTATCAAATCCGCTTTCATTTTACTGCCAAACACTGAATCCACGCTACCAACATTTCAGGTCAGGTTTATTGTGTGTTAACCGGCTTTTCAAATTATTAGTAAGATTAGTTATCATTATCCGTCGTTCGTAGCGAGGGTCAGAGTGTATATCAACATTATTGGTTTCCTTTAAACAAAAATACTACCCATTCATCTAAATAAAAAAGCAACCCAATACGATATTCATACTGTGAATAATCTTGAGTTATATCCAGGTTCATCACCAAACCCATCACAGAGTCAACCCGGGTTTTAATAGATGGATCTCCTTCAACATCTTTCAAAAATGATAAATATTCAATCGAAATTGGTTCAAAAGCCGTAGAATCCATCACCTGAAATGAATCTGGCAGTAAAAAATTATCTGGTATTATTATTTGTCCAAGTCCCCAACCCCAATCTTCTGAATAAAATAAAGTATCCAACGTTTCCGTGTACTGAATGTTTATATATCCCCAACCATCATCTATTGATGGCTGATAGTCACATACAAATGGAATGCTATCAATAAAACAGTCTTCACATGGCGCATACACAGAATAGTATCCACCGATGAAGTTATAATCATCAAAATCATAGAGTAATATGGCGATATTCACAGAATCTTTATTGAGGTTCCATCTTGATTGCTCAATTTCGAGGATATCAATTTCCTCATTATTGCAACATATAATAAATATTACAATTAAAATAAATAGAATTTTTCTTTTAATAATCATCATTTAAACCTTTTTCAAGATAACTCGGCGTTATTGATGTTCATCTTCTTTGCGCTAGACTTTATTTCGTCTTCCTGATTCTCATTCCACACCGCCTGCTTTTGGCGTCCGCGTGCAGCGCGTTTAGGTTTTCACCATTAGTCCATCAGTAGTTCCGGGTTTACATTATAGATTTCAGCCAACTTATTAATAGTTTTTACTTTTGGTGTTTTATCAAACTTTTCAATCTGAGAAATTGCACTTTGCGATATATTTAAAGCCATTGCTATTTCTTTCTGTGAAAATTTTAAGTATACACGCCAAGCCTTTATTAAGCTATACCCTTTATTGATAACCATCCCTACAACTTCATGTGGTATTGCAGAACGTGGTTCTACTAGCTGACGGTATTGATCATATGGAATAACTATAAATGCTGGTTTACCTTTGTCATTTAGAATTGTTTGGATATTAGCCGTAGGTACGTTCATCTCGTTTCCTCACTACTTGAATTTCAATGATTTTGAGAGTGTCATCTTTCTCAAAAATAACACGCCAATTCTGGATCCTTAATCGATAACCTTTTCGATCTTTTAATTATTTAATGTTGTCACAGTTAGGAAAGTCTTCCAATTTTGTAACCCCACTAAATACAGTTTGTCGTATCTGTTTTTCTCGAATCTTACGAAGCTGTTTAAAGGCTTTGCGTGTCTACTCAATCTTATACACAAAACAAATATAAGTTGCAATATAAGTTAATAGCAATAGTCTTTTGAATTTCTCTGGTGAAACCTAACTAATCTCACTGGATTTCACGGGGTGCCAGCGGAGTGAAATTCCAGTGCCGCGCCTCGTAAGGTTTGCTGAATAAGCCGTGCATTTAGCTCCCAAAGTGCATTCTTGTTGCTGTCCCATTTGAGCATCGTCATAGCCTCTTTCATACCCAACCCACTTGTACTCAGTGTGCTCCTTCGACAGATTAAGTACGCTGTGAACCACTTCTACACCAAACGTGTACTCATGGATTACGAACACATTATTCCCCCAGGTAAACTCCCCTGTTACACCAACAACAGGGACGGTACTCGTTGAATCGAGGTGAAGATACCTGGAATCAGGTAAAATCCCTGCTTCCTCCAACGCTTCACGTCTGGCGGCTTCAAGAGGAGTTTCATCGTCTTCACCGCCACCAGCGATGAATTGCCAATATCCACCGTCGCTCTTTTTGAAAACGGCGTACTCAATCCTTTCCCTACTACAGCGTCGAAAAGGCAAAACTAGTACTTGGAAAGGCACTCTACTCATGTCAGCAACCTAACGGAGTTGAGCGGAATGGGAGGAGCGTCAAAGCGATAGCTTTGAAAGCGGGGGACATTCCGTTCCAACGGAAGTTCGGCGGAGCGCCAGCGAAGATGAACGGAAAAAGTAACCGGCGTGAAATTATTCACTCCCGAACTTTCCCTTTTCATATTTACGATTATTAACCTTCCAAACATCAATTTTACGCTACAGCGGTTTCACGTCAGATACTGGGTGTTAGGCAAAGTTTAGTTATTTCTCTTATCTTCATTTTACTAAACTACTTTAGTTACGCCACTAATTTTAGCCGTCTAGAGAAACAAAATTAAAAAATTCTATGTTGATTCTAATTATCACTTCACTATTTCTTTCTCGCCGACAACTTCAGTTAAAAATTTAATGATTTCTACTACTACTTCTTCACTATATCTATCTTCAAGTATAATTGAATTATGTTCTGCCCCATTAATTAGGATTATTCTTTTTTTATCAGACGGTGTTTCATTATATAATTTCTCACTCATTTGATATGGCGTTTCGCTATCTTCTGAACCATTAAAAAGTATTATTGGTTTCTTTATTTTTCTTATTAAAGAAAGATTATCAAGTTTATAAATATTTTTATCTATATCTATTTTTACAAAAGGTGATAAATAAAAAGGAATAATTGTTTTTTTCAAGGTTTCTATTGCTTCTGTAGTAGAAGTAAAAGTAGATATCAGGATACATCCTTTAATAGCATCTATATCCATCACATTTAACGATATGAAAGTGCCAAAAGAGATACCTATTATATAAGTCGGAAGCCCTTTATTTAAGTCTTTCTCTTTCAAAAAATAATTAATTGCAGATTTACCATCCTCAATTACTCCGTCTATCGTTGGGTTTCCTTCACTTAAACCGTACCCTCTGTAATTTATAGAAAATATATTCGCTTTTATATTTTCACCAATCATGTTGAAAAATGGTATAGCATATCTAATTTTTCCACTTCTACCAGAGAAAAACACAAAATTAATTTTAGCATCATTTTGGGATAGGTGCCACCCTTCCAATTTAATTCCATCGGGAGTATTGACAAGATATTGGTCAAATGTATAAAGATGACTGATTGGATTCTCCTTTCTCGGCCTGAATAAATCTTTTTCTGAATACTTATAAGAGATACATCCTGTGATAGTAAATAATATTATAGTCAATACTATTGTAATTTTAAATGTTAGTTTCATAATATTGTCTCCTAAAAAAACTTTTCCTAACTTGTTTTTAACCCGCCATTCTTACATAAATACACAAACTGCCGGTATTTCCCGGGAAAATGCAGAATCGTTATTTTCTTTCTCCGAACCTGGATACATCATATTTTACCCCTGTTAAAAATAAGTTATTTTGTTCATAATCAACATTAATATAAATTATTTGTATATGAAACACAATCCGAAACTTCCCCGCCACCATTCTGCAGAGTCTTGAATAATGAACAATTTACCCATGGAATCATTTTTATTGCAGATAATAATATGTTCATTATAATCTGATTTATATCGCTAGGGCATTGGAATATCGAGTTTCAAATAGTGAAATTCTCATGTATCCAAATCTATTATTGAATGGAAAAGATTTGTAGAATATTATTATCTTGACATAGCTTTCAATAATAATATTACAAGATAATATTATCTGAAAAATATTCTTGCATTTCTATGTTTTGATATTTACTTTTCATTCACAGATGAAAATGATAAAACTTATGGAGGTTGGAAATACTTAATCTTTACAAAACAGTTTTACATATCTTATATAATCGCAATTGTGATTTATACCATTTTCGCTTTTATCAATTTCCTCAAGAACTCCACAAAATATTTTCCAAGTAAATGATTTGCCATCATAGCGCCATCGCTCGTGGTTATAATGATATTGTAAGATATCACAAATATTTAATCACACGTATCATTAATCATACTAAACAAGTAGGGGAATGAAAAATGAAGAAAGAAACAACATATGCAGAAATATTAGAATCAAGAGGTGTTAACCGAAGAGATTTCTTGAAATTCTGTAGTCTTATGTCCGTATATCTCGGATACTCTTCTACATTTATACCAACATTTGTTCGAGCTATGGAGACAAAACCGAGAATACCGGTTATCTGGCTGCATGGGTTAGAATGTACGTGCTGCACAGAATCTTTCATTCGTTCATCCCATCCAATCACTGCGGATATTATACTGAATATGATTTCTTTGGATTATGATGAAACCCTTAGTGCTGCCGCAGGAGACCAATTGGAGGCAGTACGGAAACAAATCATAAAGGATTATAAAGGTAAATATATTCTTGCTGTGGAAGGGAATGCACCTACAAAAGATGACGGCGTCTATTGCATGATTAACGGCGAATCATTTACAAATGTATTAAAGGAAACTGCCGCAGATGCCATGGCAGTGATCGCATGGGGCTCATGTGCTTCTTTTGGCTGCGTTCAAAATGCAAAACCAAATCCCACGGGCGCCACGCCGGTACATAAGATTATCAAGGATAAAACCGTAGTTAATGTCCCGGGATGTCCACCGATTGCAGAAGTAATGACAGGTGTTATTACTCATCTGCTCACCTTTGGAAAACTGCCCGAACTGGATCGACTCAAACGACCCAAGGCCTTTTATGGAACCCGTATCCATGATAAATGCTACCGGAGACCGTATTTTGATGCAGGTATGTTCGTGGAAAGTTTCGATGATGCAAGCGCCAATAAAGGCTGGTGCCTGTATAAGATGGGTTGCAAAGGACCGACCACATTCAATTCCTGTCCAACAGTGAAATGGAACGGAGGGACCAGTTACCCCATTCAGGCCGGACATCCCTGCCTTGGATGCTCAGAACCAGGCTTTTGGGATAATGGTCCTTTCTACACACGTTTAGCAGATGTCTCATTTCTTGGAACGAATTCGAATGCCGACAAGATTGGTATGGTAGCCGTCGGAGCTGCCGCCGCCGGTATGGCTGCACACGCCGTCGGTACTGCGATTAAGAAGAATAAAAAACAAAAATCTGAAACTGCAAACACAGAGGAGGGCTAAATCATGGCTAAACGAATCGTTGTTGATCCTGTATCAAGGATTGAAGGTCATCTTCGAATTGAAGCTGTCCTGGATGAACAAAATATTATAAAAGAAGCTTACAGTAGTGGAACCATGTGGCGGGGTCTGGAACTGATTCTTAAAGACCGTGATCCCCGAGACGCCTGGGCATTTACCCAACGAATATGTGGTGTTTGCACAACGGTACATGCGTTAGCTTCGGTCCGATGCGTTGAAGATGCCATCGGTGCTGAAATACCGCCGAATGCTCGCATTATCCGCAACTTAATGAATGCAACTCAACAAACACAGGATCACCTCGTCCATTTCTACCACCTCCATGCCCTCGATTGGGTCGATGTGGTTTCAGCCTTGAGTGCCGATCCAAAGGCAACGTCCGAACTGGCACAAGCCGTCAGCCCATCTTGGCCTAAATCATCCGTTGGATATTTCAACGATTTAAAAAAACGCTTAACAAAATTTGTCGAAAGCGGTCAATTGGGAATATTCTCCAATGCTTATTGGGGACATAAGGGCTATCTCCTTCCTCCGGAAGCAAATTTAATGGCTGTGGCTCATTATCTTGAAGCTTTGGAATTCCAAAAAGAGATTGTAAAAATCCACGCTATTTTTGGTGGAAAAAATCCCCACCCGAACTACCTGGTAGGTGGTATGGCGTGTTCCATCGATCCCAATAGTGACATGGCGATCAATATTGAACAGCTAAACAAAGTCAAGAAAATCGTTGATGATACTAATACGTTCATTGACCAGGTCTATATTCCTGATTTAATTGCTATTGCCGGTTTTTATAAAGGCTGGTTGTACGGCGGCGGATTGGGGAATTTCATGTCCTATGGTGATTTCCCGGAATCTGATGTAGATGATACCAGTTCACTTCTCTGGCCAAGAGGAGCAATCCTGAACAAGGATTTAAGTACGATACACGATGTTGATCCAAGGGATGTGAATCAAGTGAAAGAAGAGGTAACGCATTCCTGGTACACCTATGCCGGTGGAGATGATAAACCTCTGCATCCATCGGTAGGTGAAACCACTCCTAACCCGGGAGCTGTACCAAAGATGCCCTATAAACATCTTGATACAGATGGGAAATACAGTTGGCTAAAAACGCCCAGATGGAATAATAATCCAATGGAAGTTGGTCCCCTGGCTCGTGTCCTCGTGGCGTATGCTAAAAAAGTTCCCATGATAGTTGACACGGTAAACTACGTGTTAAAAACTCTCGATGTAGGTCCCGAAGCTCTTTTCTCCACATTAGGGCGGACTGCCGCTAGAGGAATAGAGTGCAAACAGACTGCCGGTTTCATGACACACTACTATGATAAACTGATGGCCAATATCAAAGCTGGTGACACAAAGGTGTTCAATAATGAAAAGTGGGATCCTGACCGCTGGCCGTCTGATTGCAAAGGGTTCGGTTATACAGAAGCTCCCCGGGGATCGCTTGGACACTGGATCCATATTAAAGATGGGAAAATCAAGGATTACCAGATTGTTGTTCCATCAACATGGAATGCTTCTCCGCGAGACAGCAATGGTAATTCAGGTGCCTATGAAGCCGCATTAAAAGGAACACCCATGGCAAATCCTGAACAACCTCTTGAAGTACTCAGGACGATCCATTCCTTTGATCCGTGCTTGGCTTGTGCTTCTCATATCATGGATATGAACGGCAATGAAATCTCAACCGTGAAAATCTTATAGGGGGTTTACCATGGGTCAATTAATAGAAGAACAATATGTTTGGCGGCTCCCTGTCAGGTTATATCATTGGATAAATGCATTTTGTATTACCTTGTTATTTATCACCGGGTTATACATAGCATCACCTGTATTAAGTCCTTCAATCGGAGAGGCGGTTTGGTACCATAAAATGGCTTGGTTTCGATATGTGCATTTTGGAACAGCGTTTGTATTCTTAGCCAACTTCATATTCCGATTGTATTGGGCTTTATTTGGCGATGATAAGTATGGCAGGTTTGCCGGTTTTAAACCGTGGTCTCCAATTTGGTGGGGGAAACCATTCAAAGAACAGTTAAAATCTTACTTATTCATCAAACAAGAGGAACCCAACTATTCCGGACATAATCCTGTTGCAGCGTTGACCCATTTTCTTTTCGTTTTTTGTGGGTCTTTATTTATGATTTTAACAGGTTTGGCTATGTATGGTGAAAATAACCCGGGCGGGCTTACAGATAGCTTGTTTGGGTGGACTGTCCTCATTTTTGGCAGCAGCCAAAGTATGCATACCATGCACCATGTCGTTGCCTGGGTTTTTCCTGTTTATTTGATACTCCACCTGTATGCGGTCGTACGACATGATATTGTCGAAAGATCAAGTATCACCTCATCCATAATAACAGGCTATAAACATAAAGTGGAGGAATGCCCGGAATACACTGATTGACGTTTTCGTTTTTTAGTCAGCTTGTATTTGCTGGATTTCGAATCCGGGAAGGGATTAACAGGATATTTTCCGTCCCTTAAGAATCAGTATGGTGCGGAATTATGAATTTGAAGATTAACGTACTGGGTCTGGGTAACCTTATATTGGGGGATGAAGCGTTTGGTGTCGAAGCAGTGCGATATCTCGATTCCAATTTCAAATTATCTCCAAACGTCAATATAATAGATGGTGGGACTCAGGGAATTTATTTGTTGGATTATGTAGAATCCCCTGATTGTTTATTGATTTTTGATGCAATTATTCCCCAAGACTATGAATTCAAGGTGCACGTATATCGAAATAATCTCCCGGCGTTTATTCACCGAAAATTGTCTTCTCACCAAGCGGGATTGAGTGAACTGCTGTCTGTTGCAAGACTCCATGGAAATGTCCCGGATGAAATTGTTTTAATTGGCGTTCCTCCGAAAAATATGGATATGCATGTGGGGCTAACTGACGAGGTTCGGAAATTGGTTCCGGAAGCAGTGGAAATGGGAATAAACATTATTAATGAATGGCTTAAAGAAAAGGAGTAATGAGTACACTGGGTCTCATCGTCCTATTGTGTCCATACTCCTTGGATTTTTCATTATTTCCGTAATATATCACGCCAGGCAGAGAGCTAAACTCGGAGGACCTGCTACCGGCTTTTATACATAATTCCCCGATAGTTCAAAAATTGGTTATTTGGAGTGGGATCGTCCACCACATTCACTTTTATTATGTTTTGTTTCCCCGCGCTGTACTGTTTGTCGTCGATTAGTTGTCTTTCTTAATCAACTGGTTGAGACCTACCCTAAAACGGATATGGATGTTGTAGTCATTGGAATTAATGGAAGTAAGGAAGAATTCGAAAAATGGAAGAGTTCATTAAATATCACCTTAAAAATTACAGTAGATGTTGACGGTATTTCCAAAATGCGCTATGCGGTTTATTCACTTCCTGTAATATACCGGATTTCTTCCGGGGGTTTAGTAAAAATGATCCATACTGGTTTTCACCCAGGAGATGATGTAAAATTCGAAACCCTGTTCAAGGAGAGGGTTGAACGGGTTAAGCATCTGAATCGTTCAGGATAACAGCAACAGTGGCCAGGCATATACCAATAAAATAGTGAATACTATCGCATTAATGGTATGAATCCCCAAACACGGCCTGCAAACCACCCGTAAGATATACAAACCCCAAGTCAAATATATGCTGAATGAAAATGAGAGTAGCGATACAATAAATAAATAAGCAATTCCTGGTTCACCTGTATACCTCTGTGCAATGATGGCTATAAAAAAACAAAAATAGTATAATAATCCCCAAAAAGCATTCGATTTTCCCAATGTTTTCCCAAATATAGTATCCACAATTTCATCACACCGGCAATCGGTCATACGGAGTATTTTTGGCATCCAGAATACATTATCGGGAAGCCTTTTTTTATGAACCTGATAAAAATAAAAAGAAATAATCCAACCGGCGACCTGTAGAAACAAGAGGGTAAAATACCACCAGGTATAGAATGTTATATCCAATTATATCCCCAGTAGTTTTATAGCCATGCCGGAAATGGCAATGATTAATCCGTCCGGGGCGTGTGTATATTTTTCCAGAAATCCGAGTTTAAAGTTGACAATTCCTTTACAACGGATGAACTAACCGGCGTGAGAGATTCTGCCAATTAACATCCTGTTATATTTACGTTTTATGTTTTGTATATCCCTATTTTCCATGCTACCAGCTTCTCACGTCAGGTTCAGCGAATATGTGTTTTGTCATATTCTTTAGTTTTAGCAGTCTCTAATTATGCTTTTGGCGGTTTAGAATCGCTTTCCTTTCAATCTGTACCGATTTTTAATCTTAACAACAACCATATGCTATATACAATATTGTGTACTCTTATTTTTCATTTAAATAAATCATATTTCAAGACAATATTACCGACAATACCATCCAATGGCGCATATAATTCATTGAATACCGGATTGCTTAAAGGAGAATGAATAATGTTTTCATATTTTGTTTGTCTGACATCCATAATATTGTCGACATTCAGGGCGACTGTAAAATGATCGAACGATTTTTGCGCCATAACATCAAAACGCCAATAGTTTGGCGTTTTACTTCCGTTTTCCAGATATTGGTCTCCGAAGTAAAATGCTTCGATGCCAACTTTCCAGCCTTCTTCATCGTCTTCATAAACAAGGACGGTTGACAATCTGTTTTGCGGCGCCAGTTCGAGAGGTTTGTTATCGTCATAAGTTTTGTAAGCATCCAGATAAGTATAATCTACGCGTAAAATTAACTCATCAAGCGCTACACTAAAAATCGTATTCAATCCCTTGCTTTGAATGACGCCGGTTGCATTTTGATAGGACACCGTTTGGTTCATTAATGAACGAGGATTGGCAATGACAGGATTGTCAATATTTGTCAGGAAAAACGATTGATTGACCGATAAAAACAATTCGTCCATAATCAGGATTTTAAAGTTCAGGTCCCAATTTGCCCCCGTCGATTTTTCCGCTTCTAACCCGCTCAAAGGCTTCACATCCTGATAGCGTGTTCTTTCGGCATCATCGGTAAAAGGCGTTGGGATTTTATATCCCAGGCCGCTGCTTATTCGAGTGAAAAAATTATCTGTAAAATGATACTTTACGGCTAATCTGGGGAGGAAAAAACTTCCGTATTTCAGGTTGTAATCAAATCGTACTCCGGGTTCTAATGAAAACTTTTTAGAAAGCGCACAGTTATCCTGCAAAAAAACGCCGACAGTTTTATAATTATAATCGAGCAGAGATTGCTTTGCCGCTAAACCTTTTTGATTGAAATTGTCATAGTAAAAATTAATTCCGCTCACAAATGTGTGTTTTTCAGTATTCAGCAGGTAAGATAATTCCGAAAATGCGGTGGTTTGCATGCCCTTAAATGTATTCACATTGGTTGTTAAATTTCTTTCAAAACTTCCGATATTCCCTTTTAAAATCAGAATGCTGCCCGTCTCCGAAATATGTTCATATTTTAAATATCCGTTAAGTCGCTTCGTCTTGTTTTCTTCAAAAAAGGAATCGGGGCTGTCGGCTTTATCGTTAATCGCTTTCATGTCTCCGCCAATTCTGTTTTCGGCAACCGAAGATAAACCGACAAAAATGTGATTGTTTTCATCGAAATCGTAAAACAATTTAGGCGAAATGACCGTTCGGTTATATTTTGGAATATCCGTAAAACGATTTCCGCTTACATCTTTTGCCTGCTGGGCGTTGAAAGCGGTTAACATTGTAAAACCAAATTCCCCGCGTTTACCCGAGTAGTAAGAACTAATATCCCTTCCTCTTTTGTGCGTTTGATTGACTAAAACCGAAAATTCGGGATTATCGGATGGTGTTTTGGTTATCAGGTTCACAATTCCGGCAACGGCATCTCCGCCGTAAAGCGTGGATGATGAGCCCTTTATTATTTCAATCTGCTGCAAATCGAGCGGCGGAATTTGTAACAGACTTAATCCCGAAGAAAATCCGCCGTACATCGGAAATCCGTCCTGCAGCAATTGGGTGTATTTTCCGGGCAGTCCCTGAATTCGGAGACTCACATTTCCGGACACAGCGGAAGTTTTTTGAATTTGAATGCCGGAATTTTCTCCGAGCAGCCGGGTTATATTGCTCGGATTAATGGCGCTTCCTTCTCGGATTTCTTCCAAACCTATCACTTCAATGCGCGTGGGCACTTCTTCGATTCTATTATTGATGCGGGTAGAATAGGCAGTCACTTCACCCAGACTTATTGGCAAAGTTGCCAGATAAATGAAGATGGTTTCATTCTCTTTTAAAGGAAAGAAATATGATTTTTCAACTGTTTCATATCCGATATACGAAAACGCAAGCGTTTGTTTTCCATTGGGAATATTATAAATCGTTACCTTTCCGTTTAAATCGGAACTTGCGCCCTTTATTGTTCCTTCTACAACAACGTTAACGCCGATTAACGGCTCTTTTGTCTCTTTGTCCTTTACCAATGCAGTAAAACTATTCTGAGCCAGACTGATACTGGCTGAATTGATAAGTATCAATATTGTGATTGTTATCTTTTTTATTATTCTGTCCCACTCCTGGTCAAGTCTAAAATGTTCTGTAAAATGAGTCACGCGGCCACGTTCTCCTGATTTATGTTTATGTTTTCTTTTTCATTTTCAAGCAATGTCATATCCAAGTATTGTCTACCGGTTATCCATTCATCTGTGTAGAGTTCGAGTCTCACTTTCCCACTTTTCAAACCGATCATTTATAAATCTCTACCCATTCACCGCAAGCAGGCAAAGCCCACCGGCAAATCTGATTATTGATTTTTGATGTTGGATGTTTAATTCATCCATAATCCAACATTCAGCATCCTCCATCATATTCCGTCAGTTGCGAACTCTTAATACGTTTAGCTCTCTCTATGGTTTTTCTAGAGATCTGTGCTGAAAACATCACAGTTCCAAATGGCACATTCTAGATTCCGGCCAGGATTCACAAGCAACACGCGGATCGTCAATGGTAAAGCCAAACTTCCTAAAAGGGGAAAATGACGGCAGCCATTGGAAGGCATTCCCGGGGGATCTTGGATCCACACATGCTTCGATTCTTTTGAATCCATCTTTACAACAGAAATCAACGGTCTCTTGGATCATTTTGCTCGCAATGCCCTTGTTTCTGCACCAATCGTGGACCAACATGCACGAAATGGACATTGTAGAGGAGAACTCCTCAGAGTTTCCCAATTCTGTTGGCAACCCTATCCACCGTGCGTATTTCTTCGGCAGGAAAATCGTTTGTGCCACAATCCCCTTTTCACCCCTTGCCAGAAGGCCAATGCTTCCGATCTCCTCATGAAGTTTTATCCACATATTGCTTTGAAACGGCCTCTTGCAGACGCCTGACATGCAACAGTAGAAACCTTTTTGAAATCCATTCTTGATCTCATCCAATGTGATATGCGTGATTGTGGGGTTCATTGGTCTTCTTCCTTCACTGCTTTGGTGATCATTTCTTTCAAGGTCTCAAGATGACTTGACCACTTGTTAAGGAACAAGCGCTCTCCATTTACAAAAACGCTGCTGTATACGCTTCCAGGTCGTTGACCTGTCCGGTATTCCCGGATCAGTGTGGCAACGTGAGCGGGAATGTCATTCATCTGATCATCGATCTCCCAGATGTTAAGTACTCTACATGGCACCCCCGAGTCATCGCACACCTTTTTGACTGTCTCACTGTCGCGATCGGCCATACAAAAAGGATTGACGAGTAGTTCAACTTTTACGTTCATTCTTGCTATTCCTCTATAGTTGATGTTGTTCTTGAGTCGTGAGCTAACGGCGGAGTTGAGCGGAATGGGAGGAGCGTCAAAGCGATAGCTTTGAAAGCGGGGGACATTCCGTTCCAACGGAAGTTCGGCGGAGCGCCAGCGAAGATGAACAGACGTAGGAAGTACTCCACTCCGCCGTTCAGCGAGTGAGCGCAGCGGTCTCGCTGAACGGCAAAACTCACCGCGCGTGAGACTTTTTTCTCTAAACATTTGTTATGCAAATTTACTCTCATTTTACTTCCAAACACTGAATCCACGCTACCAGCTTTTCAGGTCAGGTTTATTGTGTGTTAACTGACTTTTCAAATAATTCTTCTTATTTACAATCAATTTTATAATCTAAGGCCAAATAATGGTTTCATTAGTTCTATTATCCAGATAGTCCTGAAATTCTGTTTCACTTGACCATTCAACTAAATTTCCATCGCAATCGTATATTCTACAATAGGCACAGGAGGAAACAGGGATTTCAAGATGAAAGAAGTATGTATCTTTATATTTGTGCTGGTATATGATACTCCCCCCATAATACAATGAATCGCTTTCAATTTCTTCGATCAAATTCATAAACCAATCTGGATTTTTAACACCACAAATAATGTATCCTTCTTCTGAATTACGCTGTTCTTCTTCACATCCGTAATAAAGAAACAAACTTAAGGATAATACAAAACTTATGAAGAGAATATTTCTCATTTGAATATTTCCGGGTCAGTTTCCTGTAGAAAATCATCTGAAAGTTTCTTAAGAAGTTGGTTGTCAGCCAAACCCTTTCCACGAATTAGCAATAGTTGCAATGGGGCCTTTGAGCGACTGTGACCATCAAATAGCAAGCCCATTTCCTTATCTCTATTTTGTACGAGTTTGTAGAGTAGCAAATATCTATTATGAACATGTTCCTTTTCGTTATTGATGACCTCCGTATATTCTTGAAGAGTACATGTGCAAAATTTTTCAATAGCTTTTTGCTTTATCTCCTTGAATACTTTCCAGTCAGACTCTTTCATAATATTTTGTCCTACCGCCTAACGGAAGTTCGGCGGAGCGCCAGCGAAGATGAACACACGTTGGAGGAACTAGATCGGAAGAGCGTCGTGTAGGGAAAGAGTGTAGATCTCGGTGGTCGCCGTATCATTAAAAAAAAAACCCACACCCCCCCCCCCCCCCTCGCCCCCCCCCCCCAATCCTACATCTCCACGTCCCTATTTCACCCACAGATCCTCCATCTCTACC
>CAJVYU010000049.1 GCA_913009735.1 uncultured Fidelibacterota bacterium | reverse complement strand
ATGGGTTGGTATTTGGCAGCATGGGAATAAGCAAGACTTTTATGGGGGGGTTGAGAGGATACCAATGACAACGATTGAGGCACTTTTAAATATCTCTAGTCCACAATTTATAACTTATTGCAATACTGATAACGAACTACAAAATAAAATGCAAAGACATGATTTAGATCAACTAGATAGATACACCGATGATGCTACAAAGCCAGCCAATCTGTTCACCATGTTGAATAATCATATGGGATTATATGGAGAAGTTAAAAAAGAAATAATGTTCGACACAAAAGGCCTTAAAAAAACATGCATGGTCATACCGGAAATTGGTGAGATTGAACTATTTCTACAAGAGCCGCTTTCCTTTCCTGATGATGTACTTTGGGAAGGTAATCTTTCAATATGTAAATATATATATCAGATACTCACACAATCAAATAATATTTTACCAAGAATACATACCATTAACCTTGGAGATCTCGAAACTTGGTATCAAAGAGCATTTGACTTTGTGCTTTTTGAAGAGGGAGTTCAGGGCGAAAAACCCTGGGGTATGATACAAAAAATTGACGCACTACTTTGTATATATGAACAACCGGATTTGGTTTTATTGGATCGATTTGAATCTGCTAAGAAAACCATTTACTATTTAGGACAATTTGGACTTCGAATTGATAACAGGAAAAAATGGGGAAAAACAATTATAAGAGAAAACATTGACATATTGTGTGAAGGACTGGTTCGTTGGCCAAAATCTCTTGCCTGGTACATCAAAGATTCTACTGGTTGGGAAATAGAAGTAGCGCTATCGGATTATAATAAAATTCAATTTGAACAATAATTTGCAATCATTCCCCATTATCCTAGCTTCTGCTTCCCCCAGAAGAAAACAACTGCTGGAAATGATCGATTTACATTTTGATATATACCCAAGTAATGTACACGAAGATTTTCATATCAATCTATCCCCGGAAGAATTTGTTCAATATTATGCGAAAGAAAAATCCCTTGATATTGCAAGAAAATACAAAGATCATCTTGTTATCGGCGCAGATACTATCGTTGTACTTGATGGAAAAATACTTGGTAAACCTAAAGACAGAAAAGAGAGTTTTGCCATGTTAAAATCGCTGTCAGGCCGTACCCATTCCGTATTTACCGGCGTGTCAATAAACCAGATTAATAATGAAATAAGTAATACATTTTTTGAAAAAACTGATGTGACGTTTATAAAATTAACAGATAGCACAATTTCATATTATATAGATACTTACAACCCATTAGATAAAGCGGGTAGTTATGGAATCCAGGATTGGTTTTCGGTCAATGTAAAAAAAATAAATGGTTGTTTTTATAACGTGATGGGATTTCCAATAGCAGCATTTTTTAACCAGTATAAAGCATTGGTATTTGGTGGAGCAGACACTGGAGAGTAGTAATTGGTTGACCGATATTATCTTTTTTATTTGTAACAAATAAAAACACAATTATATTGATAACGAAGTATATGGTCGGTTAAGTTTCTCACCTATCATTGAATCATTATGAACGAATTCTTTACAGAACTAAAGGAAAAAAGGCAATCGCAAAATATTGAACTGGAAGAAATCCACTCCAGGACGAAGATCAATATTGAGTACTTAAAAGCCCTCGAAGCAGGTCAATTTGATGTATTACCGCTACCTTATGTGCGTTTATTCTTAAGAGCCTATGTGACGGAACTCGGCGGAGACCCGGATGAAGCTCTTCATCAGTTAGAAATATACCAAGCCAACAAAGCAGGAAAAAGAATTCCAAAGAAAAAAATTATTTCCGAAGATATATTAAGTAAAGACCGAAAAGATGAAAAAATAAAATCACCCTCATCCTCTCGCCCTCCGACAAAGATTAGGGAAGACTTGATTAAAGGTGTTGTTCTTTTAATCGTTTTTCTCTTTGCCATTTTTATTATCAAGAAGATCAACACGGAAGATAGTGCCGCATCAGTTGAAAAAGGTGAAATCGTTTTGGCTGATAACCCGGCAATCATAACGGATGATATCCTTACAAACGATTATGTAGAAGCAGTTTCCCAAACGCTTGCTATAACCGTCACTTCCCCATACAAAATGAAAATTATATCCAATGAACGAATTTGGTATAGCTTAAGAGCAGATACCTCTGCCGAGCAATCCGGTATTCTTCTTCCGGGTGAAGAATACAGCCTTCCTTTTGAATCGTATATTCAAGTACGATTGAATCAAACTGCCGGAACCCATCTTTTTATCAACGGTATTGAAATAAAGGAACTGGGTAATTATTCTAATCCTGCAGATATTCAATTCTTTTCCGACCCAAGTACGGTCACGGTTAAGCACTACATCCCCCAAAGATAGTTAAAAGATTACTTTAACATCCCCTCCCACTTCAACCATTAGTTGAAGCTTTTTCTCGTCAATAATTGTGGGTATTATTTATATTTATTTATAAAATAAGTTGACATAAGTGGGTAGAGTGAAATATATTGTGGGTAATCGTGGGTAATTCTTTAATAAACTTAAGTGGGTATGACTATAAATCAAGACACATTCACAGGAGAGTATTCATATACAATTGACGCGAAAGGCCGTGTTAATATTCCTGCAAAATTTCGTCAAAGCCTTGCCCCGGAGAATAACAATACATTCGTTATCACTCGGGGAATGGATCCGTGTATCTGGGTCTATCCCCTTACTGCCTGGCAGTTTATCGAAGACAATCTGAAAGAACTTTCCGCCGTTTCATCTATTAATAGATCATTTATTCGTGCAACTGCACGCTATGCTTCACCGGTAAAATATGATAAACAAGGCCGTATTATTCTTTCATCTCAACTTTTGGATTATGCAAAACTGGATAAAGATGCGTTGATTATAGGAATGATCAACAAAATTGAAATATGGAACGCCGACGAATTAGAAAAAATTGAAAAACAAACAACAGAAATGGACTCGTCGGTTTACGATGAACTATCAGATAAAATTATTTTATAATGAACAAAAATTCATTCCAGGAATCGAGCCCGGAACACATTCCTGTAATGGTACACGAAGTTTTGGAACTGCTTATAACAGATCGGGACGGTATTTATCTCGACGGGACTATTGGTCTCGGTGGGCACGCCACGCAAATACTGAATGCTCTTTCGGCTTCAGGGAGGTTAATCGGAATTGACCGTGACGAGAAGGCATTGGCAATATGTAATGAACGACTGTCTGACAGCTATGCCTTCTCCTGCCTCCACGCCTCATACGATTTATTTCCAAAAATTCTTCAACATGAAGGTATCCCGGCTGTGAACGGAATTCTACTGGATCTCGGTCTATCTTCACTCCAATTGGATTCTCCGTCCAGGGGATTCGGTTTCAAAACAGATGGTGATTTAGACATGCGTTTTGATACTTCTTCAGGACAAACTGTGGCGGATCTTATTGCTTCCACACCGGAAAAGGCATTAGCGGATATATTATTCAATTATGGAGAAGAACGACTGTCCAGAAGGATTGCGCGAGCCATTAAAAAAATGGATTCAATGAATACAGTCGCAGATTTAAAAGAAGCTGTGCGAAGAAGTACTCCTCCAAAACATCGTCGAAAATCATTGGCCAGAGTTTTTCAGGCACTTCGAATTGCTGTCAACGAAGAATTAACTCGCTTGCAGTATTTTCTTAACAGTTTTATTGACTATCTGGCGCCCCAAGGAAGAATAGTTGTATTGAGTTACCATTCTTTGGAGGATAGGATGGTGAAACATTCTTTTAAAGGTTTAGCGAATAAAAAATTAGTCTCAATTATAACAAAAAAACCTCTTCCACCTACCCAAAAAGAACAAACTGAAAATAATCGTGCGCGGAGTGCAAAACTCCGCGCTGCAGAAAGGATATAATGACTAAAAGACGCAAATCAAAAATGATCAGTAAGCATAAAGAATTTATTCAAACATTATCATTTTTCCTGGTTACGGTTTTTTCAATAGGCGGGCTTATTATTTATTTATGGGTATATACGGAAATTGATGAAACGATGGTAGCAATTGAAATTCAAAAAACCACTTTTTTAGAATTAAACAATACTGTTAAAGAATTAAAAAGTAAAATCGAATCGTTGAATAGAGTTGATCGAATTACGTCTGTAGCCAAAAAAGAATTGGGTATGGTTGTTGCTCAACCAGAGTCTATTACTGTCTTTGTTGATCCAATACTTGTAGAGAATTGGGTTGACTAAAACTTACCTAAAATTTCGACCCCGAGTCATATTTATTTCGGGACTTATTGTCATGTTTTGGATAGGTCTTTCTATACGATTATTCCAGATTCAAATCATTAATGGTGAAGAGCTGCGTTTGAAAGGACAGGCACAAGGACGCGTGCAAGAACCATTACTTCCGGTGAGGGGAAACATTTTTGATCGCAATAACACTCCATTAACCCGGAATATTATCCATTATTCTTTAGGTGTCCATCCATCAAAAATTCAAAATAAAAAAGAGTTAGCAGAACGATTAAGCGCTTGTACTGGGCGTGACATGAAAGATTATCTAAAAAAATTGGATTCGGATAGAAGTTTTGTTTACCTCGAACGCAATCTCCAACGATCGCAATGTGCCGATATATTGAATGACAAACCCTATGGCTTAATCATCGAAAGGGATTCACGCCGATATTATCCCCATGAAAATATTGCATCGCAAGTTTTGGGATTTGTCGATATCGATGACCAGGGAATCGCCGGACTGGAAGAAAAATACAATCAATATTTAGCCGGGACTCCCGGTTGGGTGATTAAACAAATGAGTGGAAAAGGGAAATCTATTTATAAAACCAATTTCCCAATGAAACCGCCCATTGATGGCGCCAATATTCAATTGACACTGGATCTGGATTATCAGGCTATTTTGCAGGAGGAACTTTCAGCACAAGTCGATAAAACAGGTGCTTCATCTGGAATGGGATTAATTATTAACCCTCAAAATGGCGCCATTTTGGCGATATCAACTGTTCCCGATTTTGATCCGAACTACCCGGGGAGAGGTGACCTTTCCTGGCAGCGCAATAAGGTTATTACCGATCAGTTTGAACCGGGTTCAACATATAAAATTGTAACAGCTACGGGTGCTTTAGATCAGAATACTGTTTCTCTGTGGCAGGAATTCAATTGCGAAAACGGCAGTTATGAGTTTGCCGGGAGAAAAATCAAAGACTGGGAAAATTTTGGCTTATTAACACTGCCTCAGATCATCGAAAATTCCAGCAATGTCGGAGTAATAAAAGTTGCAGAAACATTAGGACCTTCACGTCTTTATAAGTACAGCAGGGATTTTGGGTTTGGGACTCCTACAAACATTTCGATCGCGGGTGAGCATCCCGGTACCTTAAGGCAGGTGAATGAATGGAGTAAATTATCTCTGGCTGAAGTTTCTTTAGGTCATGAGGTGGGTGTAACCGTCTTGCAATTAGGCATGGCATATGCAGCGATTGCAAATGGCGGTTTCTTAATGAAACCACGAATAGTGGAACAAATAGTCACGACTGACGGAAAAACAATTTATTCTGAAAAACCAGAAGTCATTCGCAAAATATCTAATAAAACTGTTATGAGAACAATGGTGGATATTCTGACCAGAGTTGTTGAAACAGGCACCGGAACAAAAGCGGCTATTAACGGTTGGACGGTCGCCGGAAAAACAGGTACAGCTCAAAAGTTCATTGACGGTCAATATTCAAACAAAAAATTTATTTCAAACTTTGTTGGTTTTTTACCTGCAAAAAACCCTCAACTCGTTGGTGTTATCGTTTTAAATGAACCCAGAATCGGATACCACTGGGGTGGTTACGGCGCTGCACCCGTTTTCCGCCGCGTTATGGAACGAATCATCAATATGGATGATTCCATACGCCGCTTCAGACCACAGACTATCCCAAAAGACCCATCTTGGGCCCAAGAGAGTCTACCCCTCCCACATACTTCGGAAGATGCAGTAACTAAACCAGTGGTTTTATCCAGCCAAATGCAGGTAATCAAAGTTGTGCAAACAAATGACGGAAAATCCTTCATGCCGGAAGTCCGCGGAATGAGCTTAAGAAAAGCCAGGACACTATTAAGAAAATTAGGATTGCACACAAATTTCACCGGCTCCGGAAAAGTGATATGGCAAAGCCCAAAGCCGGGAACTATGGTCGCTAATGGTTCTATATGCAGTATAGGATTAAAATGAAAGCAACTCTAAATCAGCTTGTTAAAGGAATCATTGCTGCAAATGGAAATGTCCCGGCAACGCCCATTAAGAAAATTCGATTACATTCCCAAGATGTTAAGCCGGGGGATCTTTATATTGCCGTTTACGGAACCACAGCCGACGGTCATGATTTCATCCCGGAAGCGTTGGATAACGGTGCGTCAGCTGTTATAACAAACGGACGTGATGTCGGCACACTTCCTGTACCACAAGTAAAAGTGTCCAATCCTAGAAAAGCAGCATCGTATATAGCGGCAGAATATTATGGACATCCGTCAAAAGAATTGTATGTGATTGGCATTACCGGAACAAACGGTAAAACAAGTACTGCAACCCTAATTACGTCAATCTTGAATGAGGCTGGATGTAAAACAGCCCAATTAGGGACGCTAGGTGTAATTGCAGAAGGTCATGAGCAAGGTAACACACTGACAACAATGGATGCCATCAATCTTCAAAAACTTCTAAGGGATCTTGCTGACGATGATTTTACTCATGTCGTCATGGAAGTTTCATCTCATGCCATCCACCAGTATCGAGTCGCAGATGTTGAATTTAACGCGACGGTTTTTACAAATTTATCTCCTGAACATTTGGATTATCACGGTACAATGGAAGATTATTTTCATGCCAAAGCAAAATTGTTCACATCCCTCCCGCTATCAGCGACAGCGATTATCAATTCAAATGATGAATACGGGCAGCGCTTAATTGAAAAAAGCACAGCACCGGTTATAAAAACTTCTCTTGAAAATAAATGTGATATTTATTTCAAAGACGTCAAATCTACATTAGAAGGAATCAAGGGAATTATATCAGCCGGACAACACGAAATTCAAATTGATTCATTATTAATTGGCGATTTTAACAAGGAAAATATTTTATCAGCTGTTGGAACAACCGTTGCAATGGGCCTCCCGATGGGTACGATCAGTGAAGGTATAAACAAATGCAAAATCGTATCCGGACGTATGGAAAAATTCACAACCGCCCATGGAGCTCAAATCGTGATTGACTATGCCCACACTCCGGATGCATATGAAAAAGTGTTAAGTACAATTTATGATTTAGTTAAAAATGACGGAAAAATGATTGTGTTGTTTGGATGTGGAGGAAACAGAGATATATCTAAGCGACCGATTATGGGCAGATTAGTTGAGCAATACGCACATTTCTTTTATATCACGCCTGATAATCCTCGATATGAAAATCAGGAAAAAATTGTAAAAGATATTCTAACCGGTTTATCATCGCAAAACTTTGAAGTCTATACTGACCGGGGTGATGCATTGAGAAAAGCATTGAGTGGTTTGAAGAAGAATGATGTATTGGTCGTTTTAGGCAAAGGTCGGGAAACGTACCAGGAAGTTGAAGGCGTTCGACTCCCATATTCAGATATTGAGATCATTGAGGAGTTTTGTGAGAATTCAAATAGCTGAACCGGAAGCATTTACAACTCTCTTAATTAAACATTTCGGAAAGAGTCCCTCATCTCCAATAACCGGGATTTCGACTGATAGCCGTGAATGTCAGATTGGTGATTTATATATTGCACTAAAAGGTGAGCGTACTGATGGGCATCAGTTTATACAACAAGCCATAGATAATGGTGCAGTGGCATGCCTGGCTGATCGTGAAATTCCTGTTAAAAATGGCACGGACTTATTTGTTGTTGAAAGCCCCGCAGAGACATTGGGCTTTATGGCAAAATTTTATCGTAATAATTTTCAGATTCCGGTGATTGGCATTACCGGATCAAATGGAAAAACATCTACAAAAGAATTGTTAAAACATATTTTTTCAACAAGAGAAAATGTTCATGCAACGACAGGGAATTTTAACACCTCAATTGGATTACCGTTAACATTATTTCAGATTTCGTATAATCATACAATTTCAATAATAGAAATGGGTGCGAATCAGCCGGGAGATATTGCGTATTTGTGTTCTATTGCAAAACCCACCCACGGTTTGATTACAAATATTACGCCGGCACACCTGGAGGGCTTTGGCACCATTGCTGAAGTTGCCAAGACAAAAGGGGCTCTTTTTGAATCATTGGCGGATGGAACAGCGTTCGTTAATAAAGCAGATGAACTTATTCGAGAATTAAAAGTCTATGGTGAACAAATTACGTATGGCATAACTCCGGATTGTGACTTTCCAGCGGATATTCATCATGAAAATGACGGCTCAATTACCGTTACGATTGATGCGCAGGAAATCGCCACCGGCTCACACAATCTTTCCTTTATTAAAAATGTTATCGCTGCTTCAGCTGTATCTAACCATTTTGGAATTGATTGGAAGACATTAGAATATCAGGTGCAATCTTTTCAATCGCCCCGTGGCCGCTGTGAAGTTAAGCAGATGGACAATATCACGATTATTGATGATACATATAATGCGAATCTTACATCTACATTGGCAGCCATCGATTATCTAAACGCTTTCAGTGGTAATGGCCGGAGAATTTTTGTATTTGGGGATATGTTTGAACTTGGAAGTGAATCATTATCCCATCACCAAAAAGTGGGTGAACATTGTTCTGAAATAAATTTAGATGCTGTTTTCACGACAGGAGATAATACACGCGAAACAGATAACGCTATTGATCCAAATATTTTTCATAAACATTTTGATTCTAAACATGAATTAGTGAGCGAACTGAAAGAATGGATAAAAGAAGGCGATAAATTATTAGTAAAAGGATCGCGAGGGATGTCAATGGAATCAATCCTGGAGGATTTAGAGACTAACTAATGTTATTCAAATTCCTATATCCTTTACGTGATGTATTTTCGCCCCTGAATGTTTTTCAATACATAACATTCCGTTCTGCCCTGGCGGCCATTTTAGCATTACTATTTACGTTTATCATTGGTCCGTGGATCATTCGCTTTTTGCGTCGTCATCAAATTGGTGAAGAAATACGGATTGATGGTCCCCAAAGTCATCAGAATAAACGCGGTACTCCAACCATGGGTGGATTAATGATTATTGGATCCGTTTTAATCCCAACCCTTTTGCTTGCAGACTTATCGAATGTTTATGTTCAAATTGTAATGCTTGCAATGATATGGATGGGTATTATCGGATTTCTGGACGATTATATGAAAGTGGTTCTGAAGATGAAAAAGGGGCTGATTGCGCGCTATAAACTTTTAGGCCAAATTTTATTGGGTGTCATTATCGGCGTATGGATCTTTAATAATCCAATCTTTGCAGATTTTAGGAGTGTAACCAGTGTCCCGTTTTTCAAGAACCTGGAATTGGATTTTGGTTTTTTCTATCCGGTGGCAATAATTTTGGTTATCACCGGAACATCTAATGCAGTCAATTTTACAGACGGTTTGGATGGGTTAGCAGCTGGACTTTTAGCAATTTGTTTCACCGTTTTTTCTGCCATTGCATATATAAGCGGACGAGTTGATTTTTCCAGTTACCTGAATATTATTTATCTCCCCGGAGCTGGGGAATTAACCATTTTTACGGCCGCCATAACAGGTGCATGTATCGGATATCTCTGGTTTAACGCATCTCCCGCTGAAGTATTTATGGGTGATGTTGGTTCGTTATCGACTGGAGCAGCCCTGGGGGCAGTGGCTGTTTTACTAAAAAAAGAATTATTACTATTCATTATTGGTGGTGTTTTTGTATGGGAAGCCGTTTCTGTGATGCTGCAAGTGATTTACTTCCGCATAACAAAGAACAAAACCGGGGAAGGAAAGCGATTATTCAAAATGGCTCCCATTCACCATCATTTTGAATTAAAAGGTTGGCCGGAATCCAGGGTCGTTATCCGGTTCTGGATTATTGGTTTGTTATTAGCTCTGTTTTCATTAACCACGTTTAAGATTCGTTGATGGATATTTCAAACAGAAAACTGATTAATATCAAAGACAGAAATGTTACCATCATTGGATGTGCGCGGAGCGGTATGGCTGCAGCAAAATTGGCACATGAACTCGGCGCAAATGTTTTCATCAGTGACCAAGGAGAGACAAAAGAAGAATTGATCCAATTAAATAGATTAGGTATCCAGGGGGAATCCGGTGGTCACAGCGAACACATTTATGAAGCAGATTTATGGGTTATTTCACCGGGTGTTCCAAAAGAATCTGAAATCATTTTAAAGGCTCAATCAAAAAATATTCCTGTGGTAGGTGAAATTGAATTTGCCAGTTGGTTCACACATTCTCCTATTTTAGCTATCACCGGCTCAAATGGCAAAACAACGACTGCACATATGTTGTACGAAATGTGTAAAACAGATGACATACATCCTATTCTATCTGGAAATGTCGGAAATCCGTTTTCTGAAGTTGTGCTTAATGATTTATCCCAACCCGATGAAAAACGAGTTCATGTACTGGAAATTTCCAGTTTTCAAATGGAATTTATTAACCATTTCAAGCCATATATTTCTTTATTCCTAAATCTGACGCCGGATCATTTAAATCGTTATGATGATATGGATGACTACGTGTCTGCGAAAATGAATATGTGGTCTAATCAAACCGAAGATGATTTCCTGGTGTTTAATGCAGATGATGAATTACTATCCAAATGTATCGATTCAGCCAAAGCCATAAAAATACCCTATAGTTTAGATTCTGATACAGACGGCTTATTATTCCGGCTAAACGCCACTAAAATTTATAATCAGGAGCACGCCAAACTGATTAATCTGGATGAAATCGCTTTGCCTGGTAGGCATAACCTTTCGAACTACCTCGGTTCCTCTACCTCGGCTAGCTTGTTGGGCATTGCGTCATCTAGAATTGCACAGGTCATGTCAACTTTTTGCGGAGTCCCACATCGACTTGAACATATTGGAGAAATAAATGGTGTAACGTATATCAATGATTCTAAAGCTACTAATGTCGACGCAGTGAAAGTGGCTTTGGACAGTTTTAATAATCCTATTTTGCTCATTTTGGGCGGACAGGATAAAGGCGGAGATTTTCTTTCACTATACCCACATACCCACAATAAAGTGAAAGAAACACTCACCATCGGTGAGTCAGAAAAAGCGATCGTATCAGTGTTGGGGGATGCGGTGAGACTCACAACTTGCGGTAGTCTCAAAAACGCTGTTGAGGTCGCTCATTCACATGCACAACCCGGAGATGTTGTTTTATTGTCTCCGGGCTGTGCCAGTTTTGATCAATTTACTAATTTTGAAGAACGGGGAGAAACCTTTAGAGAATTAGTTCAATCCTTGAAGGTGCATGGATGAGTTATTTAAATATTATAGTCAAGAAATACGATCGATTTCTTATAGCTAGCATCATCCTCCTCTGCATTTTTGGTACGGTCATGCTCTTTAGTGCCAGCTCAAATTTATCTCTGGATGAGACCAGCAGCCGGACAGATACGTTTTATTTACAAGCCCATTTAAAGCGATTACTCGTTGGTGTTTCATTTATGTTTTTCTTTATGTTGTTTGATTATCGCAAAATGAAAGACTGGGCGTACCACATTCTGGGTGTATCTATCTTTTTATTATTATTAACGAAAATTCTATTTATAATAGATGGAAATACATCTCCTGCCCGCTGGTTATATCTTGGGTCCATTTCAGTACAAACGTCAGACATAGCTCGTTTGGCGCTTATAATATTTATTTCAGCATTTATACACGATAAGCGTGAACAGATTAAAGAATTTTATGGCGGGTATTTAAATGTGATAATCGCTACCGGGATAATTGTATTATTAATTGTTATACAACCGGACTTAAGTACGGCGTCGATTATTTTACTCATTTCATTTATCATGTTATTCCTCGGTGGCGCCAAAATTCAGCACATGATGGCTACAGCTGCAGTATCTATCTCTGCTATGTCTCTGGTTATCCTGAATTGGGACTATATGCGCCGCCGTATCATGACCTTTATTAATCCTGAAAGCGTCGGGATTGAGAATGTATATCAAATTAAACAATCGTTAATCAGTTTAGGTAACGGCGGTTTATTCGGGATGGGACTTGGAAACAGCTTGGGAAAAAACCTTTTCCTCCCGACTCCACACACAGATTTTATTTTTGCCATCATTGGTGAAGAAACCGGCTTAATCGGTGCTCTTTTTGTATTAACGTTATTTATTGTCATTTTTCAAAGGGGTATTCAAATCGCCAAAGAAAGTTCAGAGCCATTTGGCATTATGCTGGCTCTTGGAATCTCGTGTAGTCTAATTCTATATGCATTCATCAATGTGGCAGTTGTGACGAATCTTGTTCCCACAACCGGATTAGCCATGCCTCTTATTTCCTATGGCGGAACCGGTGCGGTGGTCCATTTGGCCAGTTTGGGTATTTTATTAAATATCAGCTTGTCAAAACGATCTGTGTCCGGTAACCCGGATTGGAGGAAACGCATATATGGATAAATTGAAATTCATTATTGCCGGTGGCGGCACCGGCGGTCATCTATTTCCAGCTCTGGCTATTGGAGAAGAACTCCATAATCGCATGAATGCTGATATCCATTATATTGGATCGAAGTATGGAATTGAAGCTGAAAAATTACCTGGAAAAAATCTTAAATATACATTATTACCCATTCGAGGCCTGCAGCGGAGTCTTTCAGTGTCATCTCTTGGTAAAAACCTGCTTCTTCCCGGTCGCTTGCTAATGTCAAGAATGAAAACAAATTCAGTGGTTAATGAACTACAGCCAAATGCGGTGATTGGAACCGGTGGTTACGCCTCTGCCCTACCGCTTTACATAGCCCGCCATAGAAAGATACCCTACTTTATACAGGAGCAAAATTCTTATCCGGGGATTACAACCAAGTATTTCGCCGAAGATGCAGAAACGGTTTTTACTGCTTTTGAAGAAGTTGAAAAACATATTAAAAAAAAAACGTTATTTCGGCGGGAAATCCGGTCCGAAAAGACATTGCCAATGGGGATCGCGTGACAGCTCTTAAGCAATTTGACTTAATGGATGATAAAAAGACGCTCTTTATTTTCGGTGGAAGTCAAGGATCGGCTGCCATCAATCGCAGCGTTTCCAATATGGTAGATGAACTAAATGATTTTCAAGTTCTTTGGCAAACGGGAAATAACCATTATGAAGAATTAAAACATCATGAAACAGAATCTGTTCGAATCAGACCATTTATTGATGATATGAAAAGTGCATATGCCTTGGCAGACCTAACCGTATCCAGAGCCGGTGCGTTAACCATCGCCGAACTAACAGCATGCGGGCTGCCCAGCGTTCTAATCCCCTTCCCGTCTGCAGCGGCAGATCATCAAACACACAATGCAAAAGCATTAGAAGAACAAGGCGCAGCAAAAATGCTTCCGGAATCAGAGATGGATTCAACTAATTTATCTGTCTTGATAAATCATTTATTAAATAATGAACATACATTGAATACGATGTCTGAAAGATCGAAGGCATTAGGAAAACCTGAAGCCGTTTCGGTCATTGTTGATCATATTTTAGAGAGAGTCGGTGTATAATGTTCCGTAAAGTGAAAAAAGTCCATTTTGTTGGCATTGGCGGAATCGGCATGAGCGGCATAGCTGAATTGCTCATGAATCTTGGCTTTGACGTCAGTGGTTCAGACATCAATGAATCAACTATTATTGAAAAATTGATCCGGCTCGGAGCGGATATCCACATGGGGCACAGTGCAGTTAATCTCACTAATGCGGATGTGTTAGTGTATTCAAGTGCTGTCCAAAATGATAATCCTGAAATCATCGCCGCTCATGAAAAAAACATTCCTGTCATACGTCGCGCTGAAATGCTCGGTGAACTTATTGCCGTTAAAGAAACGAGCATTGGTGTCGGCGGAACCCATGGAAAAACAACTACATCTTCCATGATAGGTACCGTATTAACTGAAGGAAATTTAGACCCGACACTTGTGGTAGGCGGGTTGGTTAAAACCATTAATTCCAACGCCAAACTTGGCGGCGGTGATATTATAGTGGTGGAAGCAGATGAATTTGATCGCAGTTTCCTGGCGTTACGCCCGACAATCAGTGTGATTACGAATATTGAACTAGAACATACGGATTGTTATAATGACATCGATGATCTTCAGCATGCCTTTTTACAATTTGCCAACTCTGCACCCTTTTACGGAGCCGTTATCGTCTGTGTAGATTCCCCTGCCTTACAAGAAATTTTGCCAGAAATAAAACGTCCGATTATCAGCTATGGCTTTAGTGAACATGCAGACATTCGTGCTGACAATTTATGTTATAAAGAATCCCAGGCTGTGTATACACTTTACACACATGGACAGGAAAATGGAACAATTACACTGAAAGTTCCCGGTGAACATAATGTGTTGAATTCTCTGGCTGCTGTTGCTGTGGGAATAGAAATGGGACTAAAAATTAACACTATTGCTAAAGGGTTAAATGCCTATAACGGTGTACGGAGACGGTTTGAAATTAAGGGGACGTCCAATGATATTATGGTTGTTGACGATTACGCCCATCATCCAACGGAGGTTAAGGCAACTTTAAATGCAGCCAAAGAGGGTTGGAAACGCAGAATTGTTTCCGTATTTCAACCCCATTTATTTACACGAACCAGAGATTTTTACGAAGATTTTGCCCTGGCATTTCAAAATTCCGATGTGTTAATCGTAACCGATATTTATCCTGCGCGAGAAAAACCCATCAAGGGAATCAGTGGTGCGCTCGTTTCTAATGCTGCACGTAAAGCCGGCCATAAGCATGTCCATTATGTACCAAATCTTAATGATTTATCCAGCCATTTAGACAAAATCGCTCAACCGGGAGACATGATTATCACCATAGGTGCCGGAACAATTTGGCGTTATTCCGAAAAATATTTTGAACATTTAAAAATCCTGGAGGCTGCAGCATAAGGTGGATCCTATGGCAGAATTGAAACGAACAGTAAAAGGGACGCTTCTGGAAAATGAACCCATGTCTGCACATACATCATACGGGATTGGTGGTCCGGCTTGGGCGTATATAACTCCCAGGGATATGTCTGACTTAAGTGAAATATTGCATTTTGTCAATACATACTCTATCCCGACCTATTTTGTTGGTTCAGGATCAAATCTGCTCGTTGCGGATGAAGGAATAGACGGTATTGTTATTACGTTAGGGAAATCATTCAGAAAATTGGAAATATCCGGAAATAAAATCTATGCAGAATCAGGTGTCATGCTCGGGCATATGGTAAAAGAAAGTATCAAACATAATTTGAGTGGTTTGGAAAGTATGATCGGCATCCCGGGAACCCTCGGCGGTGCATTGATTATGAATGCCGGTGCATTTGGTGACAAAATATCAAATAGTCTAATAAATGTAGACGTTATGACTCTTTCCGGAAGTATTATTCAATATGATGCCGGTGACATCGATTTCTGTTACAGACATTCCACATTTAAAGAAAATGAAATAATAATCAGTGCCAATTTTGAACTGAAAGAAGCTTCGTCAGAGACTATTTCAGAAAAACGTGATATCGCCAGCAAGGGAAGGAAAAAGAATCAACCCCTTCGCTTCCGCTCTGCAGGAAGTGTATTCAAAAATCCAAAACCTGATCTTGCAGCCGGTTATTTAATTGATAAAGCCGGCCTTAAGGGTACCCGCAGTGGTGAAGCAGAAATTTCTACACAACACGCCAATTTTTTCATTAATCATGGACAGGCAAAAGCCAGCGATATAATAAATCTTATTTGCATTGCCCGCAAAAAAGTTCAGGAAAAGTTTGACATTATGCTGGATCTTGAAATAAAAACATTGGGTTTCCCAAAGGATGTTTTTCAGTATGAGTAAGAAAAAGAAACATATCAATTGGCGTTTAATCATTGGCACTTCATTGACAATAATGTTAATCGGAGTATCGTGGTTGTCATTTAATTGGTCTGCTTATACAAAATTTAATCTGTTAGATAACATCGAAATCCAGGGGCCAATAATTATTCAGGAAAATGAATATTACGAATCTCTTTCATCCTTGCTGGGAGTTTCCATGGACGAGATTAACGTACGTGAAATTGGAATGTTGTTAGAAAGCCATCCATTTGTCCATGCTGCAAGAGTAAGTAAAATATTCCCGACCACATTACATATTGAAATTGTGGAACGTAAGCCCATTGCACTTCTGAATATGAAACCTATTTTTTATGTGGATAGTGAAGGTGTTGTTCTTCCGGATTTAGGTAAAGTCGGTGATAAAATTATCCCCATTATGTCCGGATTTAATTCTGCTCGGGAACTTTACCCCATTGGGCATCAAACTGTATCACTGAAAGTTTTGGAATCCGTATTGGTTATCGATCAAATCATGGAATTTTATCCAAGTTTATATGACAATCTTTCTGAAATAACTTTGAACGGCAATGATGAATTCGTATTGATATTGGCAGATTATCCCACAAAAGTCATATTGGGTAAAGACAGAATTTTGGAAAAAATTCAAATTCTGATTTCGTTTGCTCAATCACTTCCGAAAAATAACGGATTAAATCATTACACATTGCTGGACTTGCGCTATAATCGTCAAGTCATCGCAAAGGTTCGAGCATGAAGGGCATCCACAAAAATAATTCACAGCAACTCAGAGTCGGCTTGGACGTGGGTTCATCGTTTATTACCTGTGCAATTGTTGAAAAATCGATAGTAAATGATGAAATGAAATTGCTGGGTCTTGGGCGAGCTCCATCAGCAGGATTGAAAAACGGATCAGTCATTCACCGCGACAAATTGATAGATGCAATGGAAGCAGCTGTGAAAGATGCAGAACTCATGTGCGGGCACAAAGTCGAAAAAGCCGTATTAAGTATTTCCGGAGAAAATATACGCGGTATTAATACACAAGGAGCCATCGCCATTCAACGAAGCCAGCATTCCACAATCCCTGTTGAAAATGAGATTACGGAACATGATGTATTCCGGGTGATGGAAATGGCTCGAGCCCTCTCCCTCCCTGCCGATCGAGACATTATGCATGTGCTTCCACAGGAATACGTCATTGATACGATGGACAAAATTAAAGATCCAGTCGGCATGTCGGGACGAAGGTTGGAAGCAAAAGTTCATTTGATAACGGTTCCAAGAACCGCAGCTAAAAATTTAGTTAATTGTACGGAAGAGCTCGGCATTAAAGTGGATGGTCTTGTTTTCCAGGGACTGGCTTGCGCATTAACAACGTTAGATGCAGATGAAAAAGATTTAGGCGTCGCCATCGTGAATATCGGTGGAGGGACAACAGAAATTGTAGTCTATCATGAAGATGGAATTCGTCACTCTGCTGTATTGGGAATTGGTTCGAACAGTATCACCAATGATATTGCTGTCATGCTTCAAATCGGAATTGAAGAAGCAGAAAAAATCAAGAGAAAATATGCTTCTGCAAAAGCATCCATGTCTTCCACTGAACTGGAATTTGATCTTCCTGTGAAAAACGGTGGATTAGCCAGAAAAGTCTCCGAACACGAGTTATCCAGATACGTTGAAGCTCGGGCTGTTGAAATTCTCCAACTCATCGCGAGAGAAATCCACCGTGCTGATATTCGAGATCAATTGACTTATGGAGTTGTGTTAACCGGCGGTGGAGCTCAATTACGTAATATCACTCCTCTGGCAGAAGAAATTTTAAAAATGAGAGTGCGTAAAGGCATTCCAAAAAATATTAGCGGTGCAATAGATATTGCATCCGAAGCGGAGTTTACTACCGTTATCGGACTGACACATTGGCTGGATGTTAAACGGGAGTTATCTCCAACATCCATGCCGGAAAAACCGACATTTGAACGAGCCGTCGATTGGCTCAAACTATGGATTAAAGGATTCTATTGAGAATAAACATATACCTAACGACCAAACAAAAGGAGAGCACCTATGTTATTTGAATTTGATAGTATGGCTGAACAAAAAGCCAGACTGAAAGTCATCGGAGTAGGCGGTGCCGGTGGAAACGCCGTTAACCGTATGATACAAGCCGGAATGCAGGGCGTAGATTTTATCGTAGTTAATACGGATGCCCAAGACCTGGACAACAATGCGGCGAAGCATAAAATACAAATTGGTAAGAATCTTACTAAAGGCCTTGGCGCCGGTGCTAAAGCGGATATTGGCAGAGAAGCAGTCGAAGCGGATCGGGAAGCCATTACAACCCTGCTTGATGGAGCCGACATGGTATTTATTACCGCCGGTATGGGTGGAGGCACAGGGACGGGTGCAGCATCTGCCATCGCACAAATGGCCAAGGAAATGGAGATCCTGACCGTTGGGATTATTACTCTCCCGTTTAATTTTGAAGGCCCGAAGCGCATGAGTCGTGGTCTTGGAGGCTTATCCGACTTAAGAAAATCCTGTGACACGGTCATTTCCATACCCAATCAGAAACTCATGTCAATTGTTGATAGTACTACGACTGTTGTAGAAGCATTTCAATTGGCTGACTCCATTCTGCATCAGGCAGCAAAAGGCATATCCGACCTGATCAATGTTCATGGGTTAATCAACCTGGATTTTGCCGATGTGGAAACCATCATGAAAAATATGGGTGAAGCCATTATGGGTACCGGTATTGCCAGTGGAGAAGAACGTGCTGTATTGGCAGCGCAACAGGCTATATCCAGCCCATTATTGGATAGCGCGTCCATCAGCGGAGCGCAAGGCGTACTGGTTAATATTACCGGTGGACCGGATCTCACATTAATGGAAGTGGATGAAGCAACATCCATCATTTTTGAAGAAGCCGGGGATGACGCCAATATTATCTTTGGCGCTGTCATTGATCCGAGAATGACCGAAGAAATTCGAGTAACTGTCATCGCAACCGGATTCAATCAGAGAATCCCGAAAGAAGTAGTGAAAGAGGATAAACAGATTATCGGAATACCGAGGCAAAAGCAGGCACGAATCCTGGCGGATCAGGAAAATGTTCCTTTATTCAATCGGAAAATTGTCGAGGATCATAAAAGCGATCAACCATCCGTATCAAAATTTCATTTTGATGACACAAATACTGTTATCTATGGAGATGATATAGAAATACCGGCTTTTATTCGCCGTCAACATGAATAAATATGGAGTGCTTCAACTATGTTGATGCTGCATTGACTCGGTCAATGCAATCCAAAAATAGTATCTTGAGTTTGGTCAAGAAAGTTAGGTAATAAAAGAAAAGCCCTTTGCTTACCAGCAAAGGGCTTTTTTACAATTTTGAGGGGAATAAAGTCTTTTAAACTTTTAAACCACGGGTACGCATCTCTTTAACTACTTTTGTAATGCCTTTCTTATCAATCAAACGCATGCCTTGTGTGGATACATTCAGAGTTACATAGCGTTTCTCATCCGGAAGCCAAAAACGTTTCTTCTGAAGGTTAATATTAAACCGACGACGTGTTTTATTGTGTGCATGGCTCACATTGTTCCCATACATGGGTTTTTTGCCGGTGACGTCACATATTCTACTCATAATAAACTCTTCCTGTTTGTATATAAATTTGCCGGCGAATTTAATGCAACATTTCTTTCTTACAAATTACTATCTTTGAATGTGCCGGAATGAATAAATGAAAGATTGAATAATTGGATGTTTGGTTGATTGAAAATACCTCCAATTGATTGAACGAGGTCTCTTGACCTCGTGAGGTTTTTAAATAATCCGAAAGAAAGAAACCCTTCATAATGTTTTACCCACCATTTCTTTGAAGGCTTGTCTGCCGATAGACATACTATGTCAAGCACTTTGTAAAACGGGGACGTAATGACGTTGGTTCATTGTATGTTTCACCATGTCTGCCAGAAAGATCCGTTCATCATATACAATGTGCTTCTTCCACATGGAAAAAATGATTTTCAGCCATTTATCTGCCAACAGTCGCAAGGCGTGATTATGGGTTTTTCCCATTTCACGGTGTTTTTGATAGTAGTGGTACGCCCACTGGCTACGGGTAAGGCTGCAAAAGGCAAACAGCTGAAGAGCATTCCTAAAAGGCTTACGGCAGCCATAGCGGAACCTGACACTCATGTAATTCCCACTCTGTTTTGTAACCGGGGCAACGCCAGCCATGGGTCTGACCTCACCTACACATTGGTATCGAGACCGGTCATCGCCCAAGTGACTCAGTATCCGGGAAGCCAGATTATCACCGGCGCCAGGGAGGCTTAAGAAAATGTCCTTGTCAGGATGTTTCTCTAGCAGTCGTTTAATCTCACGATCGTATTCCTTCATCTGGTTACACAACGATGTTAACTGTTCTACAATGGCTATCATTTGGCGGGATTTGGCTCTTTTCAGCACTGGATCGATAGGGATAGGAGCTACTTTGGTATGATGAATAATTTTCTTCAACAGGGAAGGATTATTCACCTGATGCTTTTTCAGCCACTGAAGGATCTGTTTTTCACTTTTCCGGTTCAGGTCTTCCCAGTTAGGAAACAATTTCAGGAAAGTGAAAGCCGAAGGGCTGGCCAGTTCAGAAAACAGATGGCACACTTCCGGGTAATAGGCTTTCAAACAGGATCGCAATTGATTGGTCAACTTGGTCTTCTCCTGACCGAGTTTCTCTCTATCCTGGGTCAATATTTTCAACTCACGGACGAGGTCACTTGCCGGTGCGATAGGCTTATGTCGGTTTCTATCAGTCCTGATTATGTTGGCCAACACCATACCGTCGAAGAAGTCATCTTTGGCTTTACTCACACGATACCGGTCACGATAGCGATCCACAGCCTTGGGGTTGATCGCATAGACAGTGTATCCTTTATCCATGAGAAAATCAACCAGAGGGGAATTAGGAGTCTCTATGGCAAATAGGATGTTATTGATATCTGTTGTAACAGTTCTGACTCGGTTTATAAGTCCTGTGAACCCTTCAGCGTTGTTTTTAATCCGAAATGATTTAGTCGCAGCGCCATCCTGGTCTACGATGACAATGGCAAAATCCTTGTCGGACCAGTCAATTCCACAAAAGAACATTTTTATTCCTCCTTTTTTTTCAATGGCCTTTGTAAACTTGTCTTGGCCTTATAGTGGTCTTCTCCAGTGGCGTCCGGAGAGACAGCATACTATGGAAGATCAAGTCCTTTTAAGGCGGGGAGAGGGGCAGTCTGCCCCAGGTGATCCTGTCACAAGGCGGGATGGTCCTCTCTCCTCGCTTACCATTATTTTAAAGCATGATTCTTAGGTTAATTTTACCATGAATAGGCAAAAGGTACACCTATAAGGCGGGAATCCCATCTTTCCTTGCTGTTTACTCCCCGACATGAATGTCGGGGTAAGTATCTGTATTTTATTGGATACAGCGAATCACTTACCCCGTCCTTTAGGTCGGGGATTATGGGAAAATACAAGAAACAAGGGGTTTTCCCGCCTGCCGGACGGGCAGGAACCCCTTTCTGGAGTGGACTCATTAATAGTAAGCACATAAAATACCCCAACATTTCTTATGCAGGACGTCACGTCCTGCATAAGAAATGCGTTGAGAAACAATATTGGTTTTTCGTCAAAAAAAGAAATACTGTCTGAAGTCCCCGCAGGATTGCGTACATTTCATATACAGAATACGATATATGCTTCTTGGATTGTACGGTGGAGATCGGAAGAGCGTCGTGTAGGGAAAGAGTGTAGATCTCGGTGGTCGCCGTATCATTAAAAAAAAAAATAATTAAAAAAATAAAAAATAAACTATGCGGAACATC
>CAJVYU010000048.1 GCA_913009735.1 uncultured Fidelibacterota bacterium | reverse complement strand
GTGTTAGAAGGTTTAGATTCAATAACACCATAGTTGTCCGTATTCCAGCGGGCTTTGACATTATAACAATACTCCACATAATTTGCCGGAACGGAAATCGTTGCAGTGGTGTCATCAGGACCGGAAGTTGTATGAACCAAAGTATCGCCATCATCCAAAGAATGATAAACATTATACCCGATTAAGCTGTCTGTCTCTGTTCTTGCGGATGCTTCCGGGATATGAATGTCTGCTAATTTGATTACATTGATTGGATTTTGGTCTCGTTCATATCCTAATGATTCAATATCGAATTCGGTATTTGTTTCAGCTGTTAATACTCCTTCGTAACTGCCTGCCGTATTCAATTCAACAATTTCATTATTACTATCCATGGTAATAGCAACCAAAGACGGTCCGTCGAACGTAGCTAATACACCAAAATCACCTGTTAAGCTTGGATCTCCACCCACTGCATCAAAAATAGTTAAATAGGAGCCATCTCCAAGTCCAACCCAGTTACGATCATAAAATTCAGGGCTCTGTGGTTCAATATCATTTGCCATACCCATAAATCCAGTATTGTTCTCATTTACTGTGATATAGATGTCACCACTATTTATGACAACATTTGCAGCGCTAACATCAATTTCATATTGAACAAGGCTTCCATCATCAGGAGAAGATAAATCAACCCCTGTGGCCAAAATAATCGGTGCAATCCCACCGGGGCCTCCTATACTGCCATTTTCATCAATATAAGCATAAATGTTTGCACCGACCACTGTTCCCCCGCCTTGGAATGACAAGTATATAGTTGTCAAAACAGCCGGATAACCTAATGGTGTAAAACGAACACCAAATTCACAATCTATACCGCAGCCAATTTGGGCCTCAAATACATCGTCATAATATGCCAGGTCGTATGAGCCGCCAGAGCCAGGCTTTTTCCAAATGAGATCAACAAACATATCACCGGCAAACGCTTCAAGTCCGTTTGCCTTAGCTAAATTAGGAGTTAAAACAAAATTTTGTGTCACAGCAGAAGCCTGTGCGAGGACCGTTACTTCTTCAGAAGTATTTTCAAACCCACGACGCTGAACAGTCACTGTATGTACTCCCGGTTCCAAATCATTCAAGAAATATGTTCCATCAGCACCTGTCGTATCAACATAATCACTCGCTCGAACAATCGCGCTATCCAAAACGACTCCATTCGGATCTGTCACTGTCCCGGAAATATCACCAAACATCCATGTAGGCGTCACCGATACATTCATAGGATCGCTTTCGTAGCTCGGATAATAAACAGCTGTTACATCAAATGAATAAACTTGACCGTTCGTCAATTCAGCAGCAAGATAAAATGTCTGCTCGATAATTGATGTATTAGCAGGCGTCGTATTTCCGTCTATATAAACATTATAACCCAGTAAATCACCATCAACCAAATCCCGTTGGCTAATATTAAAACTTCCATCCACATCAAGAGGAGTATCCCACCAGTCATCTGATACATGGAAGGATGTTGCCAACTCACCGGATAATGAATCAGCAAATGAAAGGGTTGCCCAAACAGTCAACTGACCATAAATCCCACCGGCGCCGTCATTGGCATTGGTTCCCCAGGAAATGGTTTGCCCGTTTATTCCGTTGAAAGGTTCAGGGCCATATGGCTCGCCGCCAAAACCTAATACATCCGGTCCTGCATCTATTACAGTAACACCAGCCGGAAAGGTAATTGCCAATGAATCACTGTAGGCAAAATCTGTAGCTTGAATATCAACAGAAAATTCTATTGTGTGGGTGTTTCCAGGTATATATGTATTCAACGTAGATACCGTGGAACCCGTCATATCCCGACCAGTAGATTCCGTGCCGATGATAATAATATCATCTACTGCAAAAAACCATGATTCACCAGATTCAACTTCATAATGAAATTTTATTTTAACATCAGAATTACCAACCACACTATTCAAGGAAACAGAATCAGCTAATGCGACATCGAGTCCGTCTGGTGGCGTATCCACGTCATACGAATTCATTAATGTCCATGTTGTGCCGCCATCCCCAGAAATATAAACTAAACCGCTATCAGTTGGATTTCCGGCAAAATCCTGGTAATTGAAATTGTAATGGAGAGTCGCCGATGTATAATTGCTCAAATCAATGCTGGGTGAAATAAGATCTGTATTGGGGAATGTTTCACTGTATGAGGTTACAATTGCAAAGGCACCGTCAAAATCATCCAGGGTATATTGGGCAGGTCCGTCTTCACCGCTTAACCAAGTAATTCCGGAACCGTTGTTATCAGACACAGACCAGGTGCCGGGAATTCCGCTATTAAAATTTTCAAATAATGTGTATTGCGGTACGGATGGATCTGTCCAGGAAAGAGCAGCTGATTCGTGCAATCCGACACCATATAAGTTCGTGATACCTGCTGGAACAAATGTTTCAGGAGTTGCACAAATGGTTTCCGTTGCTGATGATGCTCCTTCAGTATAATTGGCAACAATGTAATAACAATATTCGATGCCATTGGTCAGATTATCATGGAGGTAATAGTTCGTATCGATGATTGCGATCTCAGTACCCTCTGATGTAAAAATAGAATAATTTTGAAAATCACCACACCCTTCAATGACTTCACGGGGGGATGATCCTGGAAATCTAACTATTTCATAATTACGTATACGTTCTAACTCGGTTGGAATTTGTAATCCTTCGCTCACAGCATTTTTATATGCCATAATTTCATCTTCGTTAAATAAAATATCACCAATTGCCGGCGCATAATACACACCTTGTCTGCCGCCGGGAGCACTCCAATAAATTTCAATACTGGGTGGATTAGCTTCGTTCCAGCCGTCAACGTCCAAATAATATGTTGATGATCCATCACGGTCAGTAAGTCCTATGACAAAAAATCCTTGAGGGATATCGTCTTCCAGATCAGTATTTGCTCCATTTAATAATACATTAGAGTACCATCCGGGAGAAAATGACGAAGACTCATTTTGATATAAATATGCTGTTGCCGCATCTGTCTCGGCCAGGATTTCTGTATGGACGTCTGATGCGGATGATGTTAGCGGGTCTATGCGTACAGGTGTGGCACTCCAATAAGGCCAGTTGGCAGCATTTACATAATAATTAAAAATAATCGAATCCACACCAACACTGGGATTCATCCCGGCAATATCAAATATAGCCCAACCGGCTTCTTTACTATCCGCTGGACCGCCATAGGCCATGATTAAACTATTTTGAATGAACGATGAACCATTCGTTGATCCCGTATGGTAATCAGCCGATTGAGGAACGGCAGGAAACGGATTGAGATTTGACATGGCGATTGGATCTGACCAATATAGGAAATTGCGAGTATCGCCGGCTGTAACTGATAAATTTCTGGGAGGACATAGATTGGGGACGGATTCGATGTCAACAGTGAAGGATGCAGAATCGTATACGACAGTGGAAAAACTGGCGCCGGAGGGATCCAGGGCTTCAACTTCGATAAAATGCGAACCTTCGGATAGACCGGTTATGGTCAACGGTGTATTGGAAGTGATTTGACCGGCATCTGTACCATCCATTGTAACTTGTACGTAACCGTCACAGTCGCTACAGCCGGGAGATCCTAATGAGAAAAAATCAGCGACAGAAATTTCAACATCGATAAAATTTGTATCGATCATTGATCCTGTTACAGGGTTGATCAACTCAATAACTTCATCTCTGCTTTGAGCTGTAATAAATGTTATGGCAATTAGCAGTGCTGTGATGTGTCTCAATCCTTTAGCAAATGACATGCATGACTCCTGATTAGGTGAAAAACTTTTTGAAGATAAAACATCAATATATTGGATACGAAAATACTAGCGAATTTACTCATAGATCATTGATATTCAATTCATTTACCTTTCTCGACAATGAAATGTTGATTGTAAACACATTTCATTGTATTAATAATATTTTCTGCATTTGAGTATTTGAAACTGTTACTGCACGGAGAAAAAATATTCCGGATGGCAGTTGTGTTTTTATATTCCAATTCTTCACACCTGTCGATAAATAACCCTTAAAAATGTCCTGAACATTTTGACCTAAAAGATTTACCAATGTAATTTAAACATATTGCTTTTTATCCATCCTAATCGAAAATGAGAAGTGATCATTAAAGGGATTTGGATAAGGTGACTTTGTCCTGACCTTATAGGGTAATATATGCTTTTTGGATATCTACGGGATTTCGGTCATCACACGATAATACAATGAACAATCCGAATAGAAATATGGATCGTATTACTAGATCCCTTTTGAAAAACTGAATAACCATTTATCACTATAGAAACGGATACCGTCCTTCTTTTTACTCATATCTTTTACAAGGAGAGGTGCATCTATGCGAAGATAGAATTTCTTGCCCAGAATGGATTTATTAACACGCAATCCAACACCGGCATCAAATAGATAATCACCGTTAAAACCTTCATCTCCCTGCGCATATTTACTTCCCCACACCCAGCCGTCATCAATAAAGGCCGCGAGTTCAATATTAATTGCTTTCAAAGAAGGTTTATAAAATATTTCAAATGAATTGGCAATCACGGATTCTACACCCGCTAATCCTTCTTCAAAATAACCGCGCAGGTTCGCATCACCTGGTAAATGATAATGGTTGCGAAGATTAATATTTCCATAAAAGGATGATTCATCGCGTAGATACGATTTTGTATACAAATCACCTGAACCGGCACCTTCAATTGTGTACCGTTCTTGGGAAGGAACTCCCTTATCACTGATCATGTGACCCAAAATTGATCGATTGCGAAAACCGTAGTTATTTTTTCCAATATCGACTGATATTACGGCATTAAACCGTGTAAAGGACCAATCGGAAACGGAACCTGGCGTAGTGGCAATTTCCATATTCACATTCGCCATATCCATAATAGCAAAACTGTATTTTCCAAAGATCACTGCAACTTGACCCGGATCGTATAAATTGGTCCTGGATGTATCATTAGCATTTGTCACATAAAAACCAACAGACGAATAATGAGACATGAAATTAGCATAAACCTCATTAAAAAGATTCTTGATTTCCACACCATAGCCACTGACAGCACCCAAATCATAGGCATGGATAGAACTTGAATAACCCTGAAAACTATGTACCGGTTTTCGATTGCCGGTATACGACCAGTACATTTTGTTTGAATCCAGAGCATAATTCAGCTTGAAATCAATATTTTCCCAGTAACTATATTTTCTGCTAATCCGGATTCCCGGAATATACCCGTCTGATTTATGGTAAGCCAAAGTGGGCGTCCAGCGAATAAAGTATCTGTTGCGAGGATTGTAATTGGTATCGATCCAACGGAATTGGCTTTCACGCTTCATCCGGCCGCTGAAATTGTTTCGGAAGTCTGCATCCAGCGTCTGTACATCCGGATCTAAAACAACAGACTTTGGTTCTTCATCTACATTAAAAACGAATGTATCCTTTTTCCTCCACAAGTGGTTCTTCCACCAAATACGCTTTTTTGATCCATTCTTCATGGTCACTTCCAAAAGCTGGGGCATTTCTCTTGTTCCAAGTTTGACAATGTCAACTTCGACTTTCCAGTCATCTTCCTGTTTTGTTTTTTTCCATTTATTTATACCATAATCAAGGACTCGTGTATTATGCAGCCATGGATTGAAAAACCAATCCAATTCTTCCCCACTCACATCTTCCATTGCGGTAATAAATCGCTCTTCATTGGGATGTTTTAAATGCCAGCGGTCGTAGTATTCCTGCATGGCAGAATAAAAAACGGAATCGCCAAGAATATATTTTAATTCGTTCAACATTAATGAAGGTTTGGTATAGGCATTCATCCTGTAGGAACCCCCATTATTAAACATAAACGATTTTCGGCTAATGGGTTCATCGCTCCCGCTGGTTAGATAACGAATAGCTGACCATTGATTCCGATCGAGTGCACCGTTGAACTTGCGGTGTTTTTTAACAAACTGCGTATATTTTTCAGATTCATTCAAATCAAAACCATATGGACCATATCGGTCTATCAAATATTCTCTCGTTTGAAATGTTGTAAACCCCTCATCCAGCCAGGCTTCATCCGTTTCATCATTTCCTAAAATTCCATAAAACCAGATATGACCTATTTCATGAACGATGAGCCCTTCACGTTCGCTACCGTTCATGACCAGCATGGGATATTCCATACCGCCACCTTTTAAACGATCCGTGGTCGTCACTTGAGGATACGGGTACAAACCATAATTAGTACTTAACCACTCCAATGCCCGTTCAGAACGAGCCCGGACTTTTTTCGTCCATTTTTCTCCATTTTTTTCATTAAACAATACATGGACGTCAATTCCACCCCATGATCCATGCTCATATAAAAAGGTTGGAGAGGTAATCCAGGCAAAATCGTGAACTTGTTCCGCATGAAATGTAACCGTTCGGCGTAAAGAGGAATCAATTTCAGCTTTGTTTTCCTGATATTCATCCAGCCACTCTTTAAAAACTTTTGATGTATCAACGGTTACATCGGTCCATCCGGGATCACCATCAGTGACTACACCGCTTGCCCCAACGGTATACCAACCGGGCACATCAATAGTGACATCAAACGTCCCAAATTCACCATAAAATTCACCGGAGGCATGAAAAGGAATATCGTGCCACCCGTTTTCATCATACACAACCATTTTCGGATACCACTGCGCGAAATTGTACTGATCTTCAACGCGACCGGCCCGCTCGACCTGTTTGCCTACATGATGGACCCAATCAAATTTCAGAGTCAATGTTTCTCCTGGCTTCAGTGGTTTGGACAGGTCTGCTGACAAAATGGTGTCATCCACTTGAAACGTATCGGCAAGGGTGATTCCATCTTTCGTTATTGTGAAGTTGCTCACATCAATATTGCTGAAATAAGAATCCAACCCTTTGATAAAATTTGCCGCACGACCCAACCGGCCAAATATCTGCAAATATTCCCGATATTTGACGGAACCTTCCTGGAAGGCATTGGGCAGAAGATGCAAATACATATTATTTAGTTCATCGGGTGAATTATTCGTGTAATCAATAATTGAACTTCCACTAATTGTATTTTCGTCGATGTCCAGTTTTATATCCATTGTATAATGGACAAATTGCTGGAAATATTCCTCTTCAGGAAATATTATTGATATGATAATGAGTAGGCTTACGGCCCACGATAGACGATTTATCATGTTCCCTAACGGGTTTACAAGTAGGGTTTTAAATCGTTATAAAATATTTCTTCCGTACGGGGTCCGAGATAACTTTTGACAATATATCCATTACGATCTATCAAAAATGTCGTTGGAATTCCGGTAATTGGTTGACCAACAGCACGGCCATAATCCACAGTGACTTTTTGTGTTTCGTTATCATTGATATCTGTTAAGACATTATAGTTCATCTTCCATTTATTCATAAATGCAGCAATATCTTCTGGTGAGCCGGACGTAAGCGTAATACCAACAATTTCTAATCCATCCTTTTGATATTTTTCATATAACTTAACAAAATCGGGAATTTCTTTTCTACAAGGACCACACCATGTTCCCCAGAAATTCAAAAGAACAACTTTGCCTTTAAAATCACTCATTCTGACAATTTCACCGCTTATCGTTGCAAGACTAAAATCAGGAGCTAAAACGGCATTTTCCGGTCGAGGAGGTTGCTTTTTAATTTTTGTACTTGAAACTGATGCTTTTACAGTATTCTTATCATTCTTATTTTCGCATCCTGTTGAAATGATTAATCCAAGTAGTACAACAGTCGTGAGTATTCGATTCATTTAACTTTTATTCCTTTATCTAAAAATGTTAAGAAGACTTCTAAATCACGGGTCATACCGGGAAACTTACCCAACACATCATCCTCCGGGCTTAATAAGACGTAATACGGTAAAGCTGCTGTCCCAAAACGGTCAATTTCGTATTGCTGATTTTCCCTGTAATTTTTTCCTCCATCAGTATATAACCTTACCAGTATATATTTATCAAACCTTTTTTTGACTTCATCCTTGGTAAATATATTGGATTCCATCCAGCGGCAATTGGTGCATGTATAACCTGTAAAATCTAAAAATATATTTTTTCTCTCCATATTGGCTTCGACAAATGCCTCATCCAAATTAGTAAACCACTTTTGTTCCTCCCCTCCATTTGCTTCCGAAATTAATCCGACTTCTTCTGATAACTTTGGTGGTAGATAGGAATAAATCAAGCCATGGATTGGCCGGCCAAAAAGACCTGTACCTAAATATAGGGCAAATGTTAAAAAGAAAATACTTAACAGCATTCTAGGAACAGTGATTACTTCCAACTTTGAATCGTGGGGTAATTGAATTTTTCCCAGTAAATACATTCCGGTGAAGAACATTAATATCGTCCAAATTGACAGTACGGAAATATGAGTAAAAATCTGCAAGTTCCAGACAAGATCAGTATTGCTGAAAAATTTGAAAGCTGCTGCTAATTCCAGAAATCCCATGACCACTTTAACTGAATTCAGCCACCCCCCGGATTTAGGCATACGGGCTAAATATTGAGGAAATAATGCTAAAAAGAAAAACGGCAGCGCGAATGCAGAGCTGAAAATGATCATACCCAGAGCCGGCCAAAACCATTGACCCTGACTTGCAGCAACAAGCAATAGTCCAACAAATTGAACGGTACATGTAAAAGAGGTCAACGTAAATGTGATCGCCATGAAAAATGTTCCAACATATCCGCCCCTGCGCTCTTGCTTCTTGGCTAATTGACGTAAAAAAGATGGCAATTGAATCTCATACATACCAAAAAGCGATAACGCAAAGTAGGTAAATAATGCTCCGATGAATAAATTGACCCACGGATTTGCTGCCAACTGAATGCCACCCGAGGCGCCAAGCGTTATGGCAAGTATCAATCCTAAAACAGTAAATGTTCCAATAATTCCAAATCCATAGACTGATGCCTGTTTAATTGGACTCTTGTTTTTCAGTTCGCCTTGTTGGGTGAAATAGGAAATCGTAATTGGAATCATGGGGAAAACACAAGGTGTTAACAATGCTAAAAAACCCATGGTAAATGCTAAAAAAACAAATGGCCAAAAACCCTGTCTGATTGCCGCATTCAGATCAATATTTCCGCTGGAATCTGTAACTGAAGCGGTAACAAAATTTATATGATCTTTGCGAGGGTCTCCTAGTTCGATAACAACCGGAACATTCACGGTCACATCTTTAGGTGGATAACATATTGAAATATTGCAGACCTGATAGTTAATTGTCGCTGATAAATTAACCACACCCGGTTTAATATTGCCGTCCAGCTGTACCGGAATGACATAACGAGTTGTTCCCACATGATAACGCGTAACTGTTCCGAATCCTTCGTCAAATTTTTCCACCGGCACCGGCTCATCAATTTTCCCCTGACGCGATACCACATCTCCTGAAATTGTGATCGACGTAGCAATCGGTCCCTCGCCGGCATCATTTAGCGCATAAATATGCCATTCATCGTCCATTGCGGCAGTTAATTTTACATGGACAACTTCACCTGCTCTGGCAGACTCTTCGACGGTTGCTGTAACGGTTACCGGATTTTGAAATTGTCCCCAGAGAACAGTTGACAATGTTATCAATAGTGGAATGAGAAGTTTTTGTTTCATTTTAGACGAAGAAAGTAGTTGCATTAACTCGTTAACCCCAATTTTTGTTTCAAGCAATAAAATACACTATTTCTACGATTTATTTCACTTTTTAACTCACCTATCGACACTGAAGCGGCATCTCTTCCATTTTCAAGAAGTATATTAAATTGGTCAAACCGCGACCAGTGCAATCCACCGACAGAAGGTTTAATTACAAAATCCGCTTTTTCCATTTTGGATTTGGCCAAATAACTAGATGTAATCTGGTCAGATCGTGTCAGGATTTCATATATGTTTTTCATCTTTAATTCTTTCAAACTGTCCTTGGTTATACTTACGGCTATAGTAAAGTCAACGTGTTTCTTAGAAACTTCAACAGGGATAGGATCAATGACACCACCATCAACCAGGATATGTTCACCTTGTTCTGTGGGTTGAACAAAACCGGGGATGGATGAACTTTGTACAATGGCTTCAATCAGGTTACCCTGATCATAGACGACTTGTGTTCCATTTTGAAGATCGGTCGCAGTAACGCTTAATGGAATTGATAAATCGGCAAAATCGTTTACCGGGATTAAGAATTCAATAGCACGTACAAGCTTTTCCCGTTTTAAAATAAATGATTTTTGCTGTGACATGATCAAGACAATACGATCGCGGACATATTTAGTCATCTGCCCGATAGCTGAATCCGGAAGCTCCTTTGATCGAATACGTTCCGTACCCATGGCATGAAAATCGTCAGATTCCATAAATTCAATAAAACGATTCTCAACCCATTTCGGATCCTCCTTATGGGCGTACATGGCACCAATGACAGCACCGGCACTTGTCCCCGCTAAATGATTAAAACGGAAACCGTTTTCATGGAGGACCTGCAAAACGCCTATGTGAGCCGCCCCCCGGGCTCCACCACCGCCCAAGGCTAAACCGATTGTCTTTTTCATTTTCCCAGTGCTTTACTTCGAGGCATTATAGTTATATTCATTTCGACTTTATCCAGTGGATTATCTCTATTATCCCTGGGAGAATTGACAATCTCCCGGATCACTTCAAGCCCGGAAATAACCTGGCCAAAAACTGTATATTTATTATCCAACTGGAAAGCAGGTGCGGCACAAATGAAAAATTGACTACCGGCACTATTGGGATCTTGTGAACGGGCCATGGATAAAGCACCGGTCACATGCTGCTTGGCATTAAACTCTGCAGGCAGCACCCAGGTAGAGTCATTTGTCTCATCGCCAAGATCGTAATATTTTGCTGCATAACCACCAAAACCATCATTCGATTTGTCATCATCTTTGGAATTGGGGTCACCACCCTGGATCATAAATCCTGGAATAACACGGTGGAACGTCGTTCCATTATAATAGCCGTTTTTGGCATGGATATTAAAACTTTCTACGTGCTTTGGAGCAACCTCCGGGTAAAACTCTACTACCATATCACCGAACCGTGTAGAGATTACGGCAACATCTTCATCTTTTGTACATGAACTCATTATCAATATTCCAATCATTATTAATGTTAAATGTTTCACTTTAAACGCCTGCTTCCTGGTATTTCAATGGGAATCTGTTTTAAATCTTCCGGAATTTCGTCAGGGGCATAACTCACAGTTGTCTGGGAAGTGACAGCAAATTGATTTTTATGTAAATAAACGCTTCCACCACTGCGGTCTACAACCAAACCAACCCCTACGACTTCACCGCCATGTGTTTCGACTACCTTCATCACTTCTTTCACGGAACCGCCGGTTGTCACAACATCCTCCACAAGAAAAATCTTTTCACCGTCTTTTATTGAGAAACCCCTTCTCAATGTCATTTTTCCGTTCTGTCGTTCTGCAAAGATTGTTTTGACACCCAACTGCCGTCCCACTTCTGTTCCAATAACAATTCCACCTACTGCAGGTGAAATAACAGCTTCGATCTCAATTTCTTTAAAATAATTGATGATAGTTTCAGCAAAGTTAGTTAGGTGTTTTGGATATTGCAGCACTTTTGCACACTGAAAATAGGTTGCACTATGACGCCCTGAAGCCAGGATAAAATGCCCTTCTAAAAGCGCTCCGGTTTCTTTGAAGATATTTAAATACTTTTCGTTGACCAATGTTTAAAACCTATTGATTTGTGATATTTGATTTATGAGTTAAGAATTTTTTCTTGAAGAAAGTTTCATGTTTCTATCAGCTGTTTTTGAACTGGTAACAAAAATAGAAACCAATTCATCACATTCTGCCTGAAGATATTTACAATTATTCAAATTGATTGGAAATTGTTTTTTTAAAATAATTTTTAATGAGATAAATGTTTCGCGTAATTCTTTTAAGGCGATTTTCAAGTTGTTTAGATTTATTCATTTTTTACTCTTTTTCAAAATATTTTGCATTTTAATAAATCAATAATCGAATTTCAACATTCACATATCAAAAATTAGTTTCTTTTGCAATCATCCTCATTTTTTCAACATAATCTTTTGCCGCATCATGAATCGATTTTTCGCTTTGATCTCCGGCAAAACTAATTCCACGGGATACATTGATCAAAGCGGCGCCGTTTTTATTTCCGGCGGTGAGACTTGCTTCAAGATCACCGCCTTGGGCGCCGATACCGGGAATCAGCAGCGGCAATCCGGGTGCCAGATTTCGAATCAATTTAATTTCCTCCGGAACGGTTGCTCCCACGACAAGTCCAACATTATTATTCTTATTCAGACCGGCAGAATATTCCGCGACCGTTTCAAACAAACGTTGTCCATTTCCCCCCAGGTTCTGGAGATCACCGCCCGATTTATTTGAAGTCCGACATAAAATAAATACCCCTTTTTCAGGATTTTGAATGAAAGGATCAATGGCATCTCGTCCCATGTAGGGATTCAAAGTGACCGCATTAAAACCAAAATGATCAAATAGACTAATGGCATACTGTTTTGCTGTATGGCCAATATCACCGCGTTTGGCATCGCCAATGGTAATGGTGTTATTTCCAATGTAATCCATCGTTTCTTCCAGCCAGGTTAATCCTTTACTTCCCCATCGCTCGAAAAAAGCCAGGTTTGGTTTGTAAGCAACAGCAAATTTCCGTGTGGCATCAATGACCTTTTTAGTGTGATCTTTGAGATCAACCAGTGTTGGATTGATTTTGGACAGATTTTCCGGATTAATATCCAAGCCGACACAAAGCCAAGAATGACCGGTTGCAATGTGGTCAGAGAGTTGGGAATTAAAGGATTTCATTGGCGGCGAATTTACCGCTCTTGTCCCCACATTTCGAAGAACGAACATTTATCCTGATCAGACGGTTGCCTGCTGCAGGTTTGGGGAACCTGTGTGCATTATCGTAAATATATGTGAGGTTTTTTTCACCCGATTAAATTGTATTTATTAGAATGACATTATAGTTTTATACCTATCCCAAAGCATTAAATTCATATCCTCATGAAACAGCTTTCACTAGAAATTGAGCATCGCTCCAAATCCCGAATCATTGCTTCTTCCGGATTTTTCCAAGTGGAACTCATGGAACACGTTGGCGAAGATGATTATCCCCAACTCATTAAAATATCCGAACATCTAGCAAAAGATTATGGCGAAAAGGCTGTCCTATCTAAGACAACCATTCATAAATATTTCAATAAACCAACATCCCTCCCTTTCATTGCTCGTTTTCATGGAGAAATTATTGGCTTCATTATCGGTGTAGCCATTGAAGATCTGTCTTCTGAACCCTGGGCACGACTGGATGAAAATTTTGGTAAACATAATACGCTGTATTCATACGCCTTTGTTATCATGGATAAATATAAAGGCAACGGTTACGCCAAGATCCTGAAACGAGTCTTTTTAAGCTGGGCAAAGAAGCGGGATGGTATTCGCTTCATCACCGGTCATGTAAAACTAGGTGTATCATCGAAATTCACAGGGGACATCAAGATCTTCAACCGAGTAGACAATTGGCAAGGCACTGGAATGACCTTTGAATATTACTGCCGGGATTTGGGCCCAAAACCGGATTTCACCCAGACACAAAATCCGCCCCTGGCGAAGACCATTTAGTATCCTGTTTATCTAACTTCATTATTTCTCATGGTGAATTATTCAAGCTAAACCATTCGTATTTGGTAGTTATTACGATGGTTTGATTAATAAATAAAAATGGACGTATGATTAAAAGGATGCAAGAACGCTTTTTATAATTATTAGAAATTATTCCGCCAATAATTATTTAACTCCTTTTACAGTGTAATATTCACCATTTTATTATGACCAATTCCCAATAACTATAACATTGACTATTGTACAGTATTATATAGTATATGCTTTGACTTTTATACAATTTTATAGTATTATTTATTTGACTATTTAACATATTTAATCGAAAGGAATTTTATGTTTGAACGAAATATCCTCCAGGATTTAGAAATTTGGGACAAAGAAAAAGACCGAAAGCCGTTAATTATCAGAGGAGCACGACAGGTGGGGAAAACGACAGCCATCGATATATTTGCCCGGAAATTCGATCATTATTTGTATATGGATTTGGAAAAACCTGAATATGCAAACATATTTGAGCGTGGACTACAATTTGATGACCTTCTTCAAGCAATATATCTTACAAAAAAGTTACCATACAGCCGAGGGAAAACACTCCTTTTTTTAGATGAAATACAAGCATGTCCGGCAGCGTTGCCTGCAATCCGCAATTTCTACGAATCGGCAAAAGAATTACGCGTTATTGCAGCCGGATCCCTTCTTGATGTAATGATTGGCAAAAACCAAATTAGTTTTCCAGTAGGAAGAGTAAGATATCTGTTTATGTATCCGCTGACATTTGAAGAATATCTACGTTCACAGGGAGAAGAGACATTATTAGAATTACTGCGGACAAAACCATTGCCTGAATTTGCTTTAGAGAATATGTTTACGCTGTTCCATCAATTTACCTTAATAGGAGGAATGCCGGAAATCGTCAAACACTGGAGTGAACACAGAGATATCGTCGCCTTGACACCAATTTATCAAGGATTGTTAACATCATTCCAAGACGACGTGAGCAAATATGCCAGAAATTCTACAATGGTTGAAACCATACGACTTGCAATGGAAGCTGCCCCATTGGAAGCAGGTGGCAGAATCAAATTCGCCGGTTTTGGTAAATCAAATTACAGAACCCGGGAAATGGGCGAAGCTCTTCGCACTTTGGAAAGAGCCATGCTGATTCATTTGCTTTATCCCACAACCCATATCAAACCACCCCTGCAAGTTGATAAGAAAAAATCCCCAAAACTCCTATTTTTAGATACGGGTCTTATGAATTATGCTGCCGGAATACAATCCCAATATTTCGAGTATAAAAATCTTAATGATATATATCGAGGGGTCGTTATGGAACATATTGTCGGACAAGAAATGCTTGCCGGGAATAATCATGCTCCTGCAAAACCCGTATTTTGGGTTAGAGAAAAAAAACAATCTACAGCTGAAGTAGATTTTGTAATTCCTTATGGAGAAAAACTCATACCTATTGAAGTAAAAAGCGGCGTAACAGGCAGACTTCGTTCCTTACATGAATTTATGGACAGAGTGGATCATCATTACGCAATTAGAATATTTGGAGGAAAATTGGATATATCAACGCCATCAACACCTCGGGGAAAAACATTCAAACTCCTAAATCTACCCTATTGTTTAACCGGCGTTCTCGATGACTACATTGAATGGTTTATTCATTCGCATTAAACGGGATATGTGGCCCCGGTCATTTCTATTTTGGGCTAATAACAGGTATGATACTTCTTTTCTCTTTTCGATACGTAATGTCTAAGCTGCTGATAAAAATCGTTCTCTTTTGTACTCATTATTCTTTCTTTATATTATAAGGAGGGCTTTGCAAAGCCCTCTAAAGATTGTCTAACCATTCTTCTGCTTTATCCCGGTGATCCTGGGTAATCATTGATTCCAAAGCAGCAATCGCTCCTGTAATCATCGCTGCATCATCAATAAATCCGGTAATTGGGATAAAATCCGGTATTGCATCAATTGGCATAATAAAATAAGCTAAAGCTGCATAAGCGACTGCTTTTTTTATAGTTGGTATCGCCGGATCTTGTGTCGCGAAATACAATGCGACTGCATCACGTAAAAAAGGGATTCTAGCTAAGTTATCCTTTATTTTTTGATAAAAGTCTTCTTCAACCTTTTTTTCGTTTTCATTGTATGTATTGCTTTCAATCAGATCTTTCAAGATTGAATTATATTTTTCTTTTATCTTTGCATCAGGATTTTGCTCCCAATATCTGATCGTATATACTTTAGTGCCCAATTTCTCAGCAAAATTTGTCTGTTCGAGACCTAATTTGTTTCGAATCTCTTTTATATCTTTGCCCGAGTACATACCTAATCTTTTATTAATGTTATCTGGTTCATAGTTTATATTATAATATTATTCATATATATTACAATATATTTTATTACTACTAATAATACCGTAGACCCTCCAATATTCTTATACCGGAAAAAAGTAAAACTGTATATGAGCCCTGCCACCCCGCCATGATAAATATCATATCTCCATCTGACCAAAACGGGACAGCTTCCTCACATCCGGAAAGACTTCAAATGATGCGGTCCTTCATTGGTTATCACTCCCTAAAACACGTTCTGTTTTATCCGGCTCCAGTTACCTATTCCACTTCACCATCTAATCTTTGATTGTTTATGAAAACTCACGAGGTCAGGAGACTCCGCTCAATCAAATTATATGTTTATTACATACGGTTATCTATGCATGAACTCCACCTCTACCCGCCAGTTACCAACTACCACTCATTATTCTACCGGAATCTCAACTTCAATACCGAGTAAATCTCCCGCTTTTATAAAAAATTTATCTCTAGTAATTAATTTCAGAGGAAAATGTTTAACATGAGCTGCAATCAAGGCATCAGGAGTACTCATGGAAAATCCTTTTTTAAACAATGAATTGCGAAATAGTCCGGCCTGTTTATAATCTTCATATTTAATAGGCAAATAGGTTAATCCGGACAACATTTTCATTATTTGTTTTTGGCGTTTTTGGGTCTGTACTCCAGATAAAAGTTCCGTGAGTACAATACCGTTATAATAAACAATTTTCTGACGAACTGCCGAAACAATTTCATCTTTGTTAGAAAGGGTTTTTCCTTTCAGATAGTCTATTAAATAGGATGTATCAAGAAATAGTGGGGTCATTCACGGAACCGGGTTCGATTATAGATTCTTCCTGTTCTCTCCATTTGCGGATTTCTTCCGTAGATGTTGATAAATCCTTCATTGTACCGAATGAATTAATAAATGCATCAACATTCTCGGCAGCAACTAATTCTCTTAACCCAGCTTCGATGACGGCTTTTTTTGTTTTTAATCCGGTAATGTCCATGGCTTTTTCAATCAACGTTTTATCAATATCTAATGTTGTTCTCATGGCAGAGTTTATGCATAGTCAATGCATAATATCAATGCATACATCTACTATCTTACCTACCTTAAGAAGGTGGTATACAATGATTTATAATTGACGAAAACCGTTTTTCCCACCTTTTTAAGGTGTTTGATTAATTCTTTTCGTAACCAGACTCACACCCACTAGTGCGATAACGGAACATAAAATGGCTGGTAATACCTCATCCACGGAACCATAAATTCCCTCTGGAAGCCATGTCCACAGGGCTGGAATTTCTTTCCATAAAAGTGTGACGACAGTCCCTGAAAGAATGGAAGCAACCGCTCCTTCTTTTGTAGCATCTTTCCAAAATAAGGCTGCTACAAGTGCCGGAGTGATGGCGGCACCGTAAATAGTGTATGCATAGAGAGCCCGTTCAAAAAAGCCTTCCGATTCAGTAAATCCCCTTGAAATAACAAATGCAACAATACCCAAGCCCAACACCAGTAATCTGCTCAATAGAACGATCTTTTTTTCCGATGCTTTGGGGTTGATATAATTCAGGTAAACGTCCCGCATTAACGTAGTGGCAGGTACCAGCAGAAAGGAGTCCGCCGTGGAAATAATGATACCCACAATGGTCGTCATCATGATAGCGCCAAGAAATGTCGGCAGAAGGCGGTGAGCGGCGTAGATAAGCACATTCTTTCCAACTTCTGCATCAGGAATCATAGAGGAACTCACCCAGGCAGAAGCGATGATAAGTAATTCTATAATAAGCACAGCAAACACAAGAATGGTCGTTGCGTACTTAGCTCCTTCAGCATCTTTGCTGGCAAAAAAACGCTGGTACATATTGGCGTCACCAAGCACCAGTAAAAAAGGGGGCAAACAGAAATTGATAATATCCAACCCTGAATACACCCCAAAAAACTGCATATGCCGGGAATTGCCCATGCCGGCAAAAGCTATTTCCATTCCGCTCCATCCTCCGGCTTTGAACCACAGAATAGGAAAAGCGATCAACAGGGAAACGGTCATAATAATTCCATTTCCTACGTCGGTATAAGCCACGCTAACCAATCCCGCAAGCATAGTATAAGCAATAATGAACACAGCTGCAATAACGGTGGCCATTTCCACAGAGATCAGTGCCCGGCCCGAATCATCAGTGAGTATCGTAGATATTACCGCCCCGCCGGCGTTGTATTGATAACTGACAATAACCATGTAGGCCATGACCAATGCAATTACGCTCAAAAGGCGGGCTGCCGGGCCATATCGATCACCAATAATTTCAGGAACGGTAAATTTCTCAAAGTTGCGAACTTTCCCGGCGATTCGCGTAAGGAAAATGATTCCTAGTGTTCCACCGAGAGGTAGAATGAACGCTGCCATACCTGTTTCGTAGGTTTTACCAGCATTGCCCAAAATGGATCCTGTCCCGATCCATGTGGCCAGCATAGTTCCCACCAATATCCACGGTGACAGAGATCTTCCCGCCACTGCAAAATCAGCTTGGGTTTTAATCTTGTTGGATTTGTAAATCCCCACACCGATCAGTGTGAAGAGATAAAAAAGGATAATGAAGAGATAGGTCATTATTTAATTATAAATCGTAAATATTGAAAACGTAATTCATAGTGTATTTTCTTTAAATAATTACGTTTTACATAATTATTTCAATGGATCATCATTTCCCGGATGTAGCGGATGGGAATAGAGCCAAAAGACAGCAGTTTCTCATGGAATTTTTTCAAGCTGAATTTATTGCCTTCCTGCTTTTTGTAATCTTCCAGTAATTCAATAAATAAAATATAACCGGTGAAATATGTGGAAAGCTGTACAGATGTCAATTGAGCACGGCGCCACTTCCCTTCTGCTTCCGATTTTTCTTGGAATGTTTCATTAATCATGATATCTAATGCTTCTTCTTTTGTCATTCGCCCGGCGTGGATTTTTTGGTCGATAATGGCATTGGCGATACCACGAAGTTTCCATTTTTTTTCCACCAGGCTGTAGCGAGGATCTCCACCGCCAAAGCCTGCCTTCACCATCATGGTTTCTGCATAATGAGCCCAACCTTCGATCATTACCCCACTGCCAAAAGCAGCTCTAACCAAAGACGGGTGGCGATTGGCATAATATTGCTGCACATAATGCCCCGGCAACGCCTCATGTATGGATAAAATCTTCATGGAAATAGTATTGTATTCCTGCAGAAACGATTCCGCCTGTTCTTTAGTCCAATCTTCCGGAATGGGGGAAACATTATAGAATGTGGGTAGGTTACTTTCTAAAGGGCCTGGTGATTGTAACGACGCGCCACTGATACCTCGCTGGTATTCCGGAGTTTCCCGGATTTCCAGTGGTTTCGAATCATCAAGTGTAAGTAAATCATTTTCCTTAATAAACTGTACCAGTTCATCTATGGATTGACGAGCTGCAGCAACAAATTGATCCGGTGGAGCATGATCCTCCGCAATGCGGTCCAGTACTTTTCTGGTCATTTTTAATTTATTTTCATGGGAATCTGTTTGTGGTGCCTTCCCGAACCATTCAATGTATAACGGTTCAGCTAAAGCAAACATTTCATCTTGAACAATTTGTAAAGAACCCTTTGCCTTGGTCAGAATTTCTTTTCCCGTTATTCCTTCCTGTAATGTATGGACTAGTTTCTTTTCGTATAAATCCGGACCAAGTCTGAAATTCCGAAACGAACTATCATTTTGATGACTTTCCAGGAAATCAATGAATTCCTCAATGGCCTGTTTGGCTAAACTGGCGTTATGTTCAAAATTCATACGGTAGTCATCTTTCAACCGGGAAGCCATTTCGGGTACAGATGAACTAAACATACCAGCCAATCCTTTTGCTTGTTTAATGGCTGTTTCTAAATGGGGTTTAGGAAATTCAACTAAATTCTCTTGTGCTTGAGTCAAGTATTCTGATGTAGCTAAAAATCGAAGAGATAAATTTTCTGCCCGTTCTTCAACCGGGGCAAAGTCATAAGCCAAAAGACTTTCATATGCATACCCCAGACTCCACATATAATCTAACGGGTTCCATGAATAACTCTTGAGTTCATCCAGATTAAATAAACTGGATTCAATCATATCGACGAGGATCTGCCGGTCGATTCGGTTATTGTCATTTAGTTTTCTAACATCGAGCCCTTCCAGATCAGCTTTGATAGTTATTAAATATTTATATTCTGAATCTCTTGCACTGGGGCTAATGTCAGGCAATTGATCATCGTAATCATGAATGCCGATCCAAGTAGCTGTCGTTGGATTATATGCAAAATACCTATCCATAAAATCATCACGGATGGTATGAAACCGAAACGTAACTGCATTCATTACAATAAAATAGATGGTTAGTGCCACAAGGGCAACGATGAAAATAATGTATTTTGGTGAAGTTTGGTGCATCTTCCTACTGTGAAATTAATTTTAGAGTTTGCAAATTCCAACAGTACCATGCAATATGTTAAAACTAAATATGTTAACTTCAATTCCTCCCTATGATGAATAATACCTGGACGGAAACACTAACAATGCTGGAAATAAACCTGCTGCATATATCTGCAAAGACTTTGCTTACAATCAACTCACTCATAATCTTGAATTGGCTTTGAAACAGCTTGAAGAATAAATCTCTTTCCCAGCAATTGGGCTCTGCCCTGGCAAATATTCAGGATCTTTTTGATACAATTGCTAAAGTATTCTTTAAGCGAATTAAAGAAAAACCCGGCACAAGTTTCTTTTCTGAAATAGGTGATTCCTATTATAAATCCTATGAGGATGCAAAACGGAAAGCTGACGATTGATCATTTGTGAACTGACAGGTTCAGGCTAAATTCGACGTTCAATGAAACGACACTAGTAGATATAAATATTCTTAACTCTTGCTATTAACTAAATAAATATTTTACTCATGAAAAAACTAAAACTTCACTGGCGCGTATTAATTGCCATGGCATTGGGTACTATCTTTGCCCTGATTTTTAAAGAAAACTCCCTCTTCGTTGCACCGCTGGGAACAATATTCATGCGTTTATTGAAAATGATTATTGTTCCATTAATTCTATTTTCTATCACGACCGGAGTAGCTAGTTTAGGCGACAGTCGAACTTTAGGACGAATGGGAGCCAAAACATTTGCATACTATTTTGCAACATCCATTTTTGCTATTCTGGTTGGATTAATTTTAACTAATATCATAAAACCTGGTGTTGGTCTTGAATTTTCCGGGTCAGTTCAGTCATTTGATCCAAATTCTTTGCAAAAACCATCATCTCTTGGGGAAATTATCATTCGCATGATTCCGTTGAATCCCATTGCAGCTATGGCCGATGGAGATATATTAGGTGTCATTTTTTGGTCAATCGTTTTTGGTTTCGCAATTACACGACTATCCGGCAGACCCCAGGAAATGCTGACTCATTTCTTTGATTATGGTTTCCAGGCTATGATGAAACTCACACATGGTATTATTGCGCTTTTACCCATTGGTGTCTTCGGTCTGATTACAAAAGCAGTGGCCACAACCGGTTTTGAATTATTTAGAGCAGTTGGGTTATATATGATCACAATCTTGACAGGTTTGCTGATTCACTGGTTGATAACACTGCCGATCATTTTCTATCTGTTTACGCGCATTAATCCAATCAAGCATTTAAAAGCAATGGCTCCGGCGTTTATGACTGCATTTTCTACCAGCTCATCCGGAGCAACTCTTCCTGTCACAATGGATTGCGTTGAAAATGAAGTGGGAGTTTCAAATAAAACAACCAGTTTTGTTCTTCCTTTGGGTGCAACCATTAATATGGACGGAACTGCATTATACGAATGCGCCGGTGTTTTATTCATTGCCCAGGCAATCGGTTTCGACTTAAACCTTGCACAACAGTTTGTCATTGTATTGACTGCCTTTTTAGCATCGGTGGGCGCTGCAGCCATTCCATCAGCAGGATTGGTAATGATTTTTGTGGTATTGGATGCCGTTGGAATTAGCGATCATCCGGATGTTGCTGTTATTGTGGGTACCATGCTGGCGGTGG
>CAJVYU010000047.1 GCA_913009735.1 uncultured Fidelibacterota bacterium | reverse complement strand
AGCAGAAGACGGCCTACGAGATAAAGGAATGTGACTGGAGTTCAGACGTGTGCTCTTCCGATCTTACAATTGGTGTTTTCACCTCGCTCTTTTTCGATAATATACAGAAAAAGCTGTTCGAGGATATTTCCAAGTTCAGATCGTTCAACATTCTTTTCTCTGGCTATTTCTGAAAAAACGTCTATTAATGCTCTATTGATCACATCGGCTCCAAGTTCATTTAAATTGAATGATTACTTTCGCTTGTAAAATATTTGCTAATACTAATTGAAAATGACCTTTATTCTTATTCTGTAAAAATAGGATTTCACCGTCAAAACCCGTCAATTCTGCCTCAACGTTTTTTCGATATCCATTTTTATCATAAGTGATATTTAGTTTGCGGCCAATATTTTTTCTGTATTGAAATGAATGAGTTAAAGGTTCAGTGACTCCTAAAGATGTGACTTCTAAAGATGCCCCATCAGGATAAAATTGATCCAAAACACCTGAGTGTTGTATTAATTTTGATATCATCGCTGTATCATCAAGTGAAATAGAATCCTCACTATCTATTAAACAGCGCACCAATCCCTTATGAGGATCTTCTTTTATGTTCATCAAATAGAATCCTGTTGGCATTAATTTTTCTATCTTATTTCGCAATTCATCCATGTCTATACATACGAAAAGTGGGCACGCAACCCACTTTTCGGGCGAAAAATTAAGCCTTAATACTCAGGTTTACAAGATTATTGTTCGTCGGAAATTGCTCTGTCAATACGACCGATAATTTCATCGATTTCATTTTGAACTTTTATCGGTTGGTTGACTGGTTTTGAAATAACCTCCAGCATGGATTTTGCATCATTAATATAACCGGTTTCGAGAAAATATTTTGCCAGGTTGATTTGAAGTTGAATTTTCTGAAGATCTGTCGTTGCATATTTTATAGCCTCTTTATAATCGTCAATGGCAGATTCCGTATTGAGGTTATTTTTTTCAATCTCGGCTAATATCATAAGCGCACTGGCATGAAAGTCATCCGATGGATTATCTAAAAAATCATTTAGATAGGATTTAGCCGTTAGATAGTCTTTCTTTTCATAATAATTTTTCCCTAAAAAATATAATCCTCTTTGAGCTGACCTCGATCCGGAATAATCATCTACTAAAAGTTCTAACATCAAAAGCCCGTTGTCTATATCGCCAATAGTTAAATTCACCAGTGCTTCACCCAGTGCAGTTTCTGCTGCTTCATTTTGGGTTAATCTTTTATTATTCAAAAAAATAATGACAATAACGGCTAAAATAATTCCGATGGATATTTGGATAATTTTTTGCTTATTATGATCAATATAGGTTTTTATTGAAAAAAGGCTCTCTAAAAACGGATCTTTTTGTATCTCTTTTTTTGTTATTTTTTTTCTTGCTTTCAACATGTAGTCTTTATCTCCATAAAATGGTTGAATATTAGTGCCCACAAGAGGATTCGAACCTCTGACCCCAGGTTTAGGAAACCTGTGCTCTATCCTACTGAGCTATGTGGGCAAATGCGACGGAAAAATTACATTAATTGAATTGTTGTAAAAAGAACGAATAATGGATTATTTTATTCAGACACCAAGTCTCTAATCATTAATTCACTAATTGCTTGCTTGGGATTTTTTCCTTTAAACAATACTTCATCCACCGCTGAAGATATCGGCATCGAGACATCATATTTTTCTTTCAATTGACGTACAGACACCGTCGTTTTCACTCCTTCTGCTACCATTTTCATTTCATCGAGAATTTCATCCAATGATCGACCTTTGCCAATTTCTTCCCCGACATAACGATTTCGGCTGTGCCGGCTCATACATGTGACAATTAAATCACCTATTCCACTTAATCCTGAGAAGGTTTCAGATTTGGCGCCCATGATTTCTCCAAGCCGTGTTATCTCGGTCATGGCTCGAGTCAATAAAGCGGCTTTAGTATTATCTCCATAACCAATACCATCGCATATTCCTGCTGCAATGGCTATTACATTTTTTAATGAACCGCCTAACTCAACACCAAGAATATCCGTATTTGTGTATACTCTCAGCACTTCTGAAGAAAAAGTATTCTGCACAAGCACAGCTGTATCCAAAGATTGGCAGGAAGATACGATTGTTGTTGGCATCCGCTTTGCTACTTCTTCCGCATGACTTGGACCATAAAGACTCACAACTCGGTTCGGGGATATTACTCCGACTTGTTGGATGACTTGACTCATCGTCATTAACGAGTCATTCTCTATTCCCTTTGCAAGATTTACATAGGTTTGCTTATCGGTTTTCATCCCAGCTATCAATTCCATCAGTGACCTAACGATATGAGATGGAACTGCTATGACAGTCATTTTCGCATGGTGTACTGCATCTTGTAAATTCGTTGTAAACCGAATTGAATCTGAAAATTTTAATCCCGGGACTAATGGATGGGTTCTGGTAGAATTTAATTCCTCAATTTCTTCCGGGAATTTACTCCACGCAACAACTGCATGACCTAACCCGGCCAAATGTTGTGCGATGGTTCCTCCCCACGAACCGGTTCCTAGAACTGTAATACGCATAATCTTTGATTAATTAATAGGCTATCCAGCGTACATCTTATCAATAACATCTGCGTACTTTACTTCAACAACCTTACGTTTTACTTTAAGCGTTGGAGTTAATTCTCCCGAATCAACTGACCATTCATCCGGAATCAATTTAAACTTTTTAACTGTTTCATATTTCGCAAAGTTTTTCATGCATTCTTCGACTTCATCTTCAAATAATTGGATTGTTTCAGGATCGTTTAATATATCTTTGCTTAATCCTTTTCCTTCAGCCCACTTATTGACACTTTCCATTGTTGGAACTATTAATGCTGAAACGAAATTTCTTTTATCGCCAATAATGATTGATTGCTCAATATATTTAGATAAAATCAATGCATTTTCCATGGGAGCCGGTGCAATATTCTTACCTCCTGAAGTCACAATTATATTCTTTTTTCTATCAGTGATGCGTAAAAATCCTTCATCATCAAATTCACCAATATCACCGGTGTGAAACCAATTATCCGAGTCAATAACTTCAGATGTTGCTTTAGGATCATTATAATATCCCATCATGACATTATCACCGCGGCAAAGAATCTCACCGTCGGGTGCAATCTTAACTTCAACTCCATCAATTGGCATACCGACAGTACCAAACTTTACATGTTCCAGAGTGTTCATAGAAATCACCGGACTTGTTTCGGTGAGACCATAGCCTTCCAAAATAAGAATATTTGCCGAAGCAAAAAATTCTGCAATTTCTTTTGATAATGGAGCCCCGCCAGATGCAAAAAATCGTAAACGACCACCAACCTTCTCTTGTATTTTTGAAAATACGAGTTTTTCAGCTAAACTTAATTTAAATCCTAACATCCCGGATGGGCGTTTTTGTTTTATTAAATATGGGGTAGCTTTTTGACCGATTTTTATTGCCCACCAAAATATTTTTTGTCTAATAGCCGGATCATTATTTACTTTATCAATAATACGGGCATACATCTTTTCATAAAGACGAGGAACACTGGTCATAATTGTTGGTCTCACTTCACCCATATTTTCAGCAACTGTATCTACTGATTCAGCATAATATGTTTGAGCCCCGGCAGAAAATGCAGAAAAATGGCCGGCCATTCTCTCGTATACATGGCTTAAGGGTAAAAAAGATAGAAAAATATCATTTTCATCAACGTGAATAGCTTTATGTCCACTGTTAACATTTGATACGAGATTCTTATTTGATAGCATTGCGCCTTTAGGATTCCCGGTGGTTCCACTTGTATAGATTAAGGTAAGCAAATCATCCTCATGTATCGTTTCCCCATGTTTTCTCAAATCAAAGCCGGTCTCTTTTTTGTACGTTTTCCCTTTTTCAACCAAAGATGAAAACTTAATCACACCCTCTAAGGAACTCTCGCTGTCATCCATAAGGATAAACCCCTTGAAATTTTCACATTCATTTACCAAGGATATGGTTTTTTCTAATTGATCTGCATTTTCGACGAAAGCATATTTTGTTTCTGAATTATTACAAATATACTGTATATGGGGATTCGTTAAAGTCGGATAGACGGTAACCGTAACTGCACCCAGTCCGGTGATGGCATAATCAGCGATTGCCCATCGAGATGAATTAGTCGATAAGATAGCAATTTTATCTCCTTTTTTTATTCCCAGTGATGTTAAGCCGCATGCCACATTTTCCACTGCTTCACCCACTTCTCTATAGGTTAATCCCTCCCATGAACCATTTATTTTATCAAATAGACTTAGGTTATCAGCATATTTTTCTACACTATGAAAAAACATTGCAGTGATTGTTTTGTAACTCATTTTAAAAATTCTCCCATAATATTATGTGCAAATATATAGACATTATAGTTAATATTTCGTCCAATAAATGCACCAATATTGCCGAGGTGGCGGAATTGGTAGACGCGTTGGTCTCAAACACCAATGGGGGCAACCCCGTGCCGGTTCGATTCCGGCTCTCGGCACAATTTTAGATTTTTTTCTTGCATCTTCTCATTTAAACTTTTACTTTAAGCGTGAAGGTGCTGGTTTGGTACCTTTGGTATGTGGAAGGGGTAGATCTTCACTTAGCACCGAGGTCTTTGTGAAATCTACCCCACTTTTTTAATCTTTATATCATTCAATCCTCCTGTTGAACCACCTCTTTTATATACGGTATTAACACTTTCTATCAGCAGATTCACTTCAACTAATTCTTTAAGTTCATTTTTTGATTCAAGTAAGCGATCCAAAGATAATTTTAATAAATAATCACCGCCTCTTTTTCTTCCACTTTTATAATTCAAATATGCTCCAGTAAGCATTATAAGCGGTTTCAGGAATAATTTAGTTTTTGGACTTGCATGTGTTTTCCAGCAATGTTCCCAGGTTACATGAGCTTTATAATATTCTTGATTATTGAAAAATTCGATCCCTTTATTAAATGATTCTATATCAAACATGTCCATCACAAAAGGGCTTTTTGTAAAAGCCCTTTTGTGATTTCTTATTAAAAAAAGTAAACGTTATTTCTTTTTCTTTTTGTCGGTTTCAAAAACCTTATCAGAAACCTTAGTTAATTCTCTCTCTAACAAAGTAAGTTTTTGATGAATTTCAGAAAGGTTTTGAGTGGTCTTACGACGCAACCGTCCAAGATCATCTTCTAAATCTGCAAGATCCGTTTCAACATCGCCAAAACGCTTAATAGTCTCTCGTTCCACTTCATCCAAATTGTATTGAACCTCTCCAATCATATCAGATAAAGAATCAGCTGTAGCATTGATTAAATTTGTATTTGCTACAATATCACGCTGGGCTTTTTGCAAGTGTTTTCCTCTGCCTATAAATTGCAAATTTAATACTCGAAGATCCTCGCGAAATTCTTTTTGTACAATATCTACATGTTCTTTATCATTCTGATTTAATACATCCATGCGCTTTATCATTTCGCCGGACATATACTGAAAATAACCACCGGCTAAAATCAGTACAACCAAAATACCAAATACAATTTTATCTTTTACTGTCATTATTCTTCCTCAATAATTAGTTACTTAAAGTTTCAAGTCTTTTTTCCCATTCACTCATGTCTCTTACTTCTTCAACAGGGGAACTCTTTTCTGAAGTTTGTTCTTCAGTTTTTCCTGCTTTTATGTCCTTCATCATTTTTTCTTTTAATGTAGCATTTTCTTTGAGTTCATTTAATAATGAAAGAACCTCATCATTAAAATCAGTAATCGTATTTTCTAAACGTGAAAGCAATTCATTTGTGAGAATTTTACCGTAATTTTCATTAACACCTTTCAAAAGTGTTTCGAGTTTTTCACGTAATATATAGTCTGCTGACATATTTAAATAAGTATCATAGGTTATTTATAAGTCTCTGAAATTGACACGCATGAAGTATAAACAACAAGCTCTATTTTATGCCTCTGCCGTTGATTTATTATTTAAGCTATTTACGCTTATAGTTTTAATTTGAGTCAGGCCATATTTTTCAAATTCATTAATCAGAGGCCAATATATTTTTTGCTGTAAAGAATATGGCAGCCAATCTACCGTATCCAGTTCGGTCATTGATTTCCCCCCGCCTAAAGACGCTTCGGAACTGCGTTTAAATATATGTTTTTGCGCAATGATGTATACGTCCACTTGATCTTCAACAATTACAGCGAGAGAATAATCATATCTGCGATAATCTTTTTTTATGGGTGTATTGATTGTTTTTATTAAATGGCTTTCTTTTGTATAAAATTCAATTTCATAGCCAAGATTCTCTAAAACTGTACGACTTAAAGACAATACTTCTTCTTGACTGACTTGATATTCAAAATGCCTGACCATTCTCGGTGGATCCGGGCAAAAAGAAAATTGTATACTGACTAAAACAGTCAACAAGCTTCGGGTAATGAACATTTATTAATATATTTCAAATATTGATGGCAGTTCTTCTGTTTGCTTTTCTTCCTTTGTAGTAATCATAAAATCGGGATTATAATACACTAATTTCAAAAAACTAATATCGCCTTCTAATAAACTGCTTTCAGTATTAGGCTGCTGAACAATACCGTTCAGTACTAAAACGATTCTGACTGGTGAGGCATTCCAGGATGATCTATAAAATGCCCGGGAATATTTTACATTGAGAAAATTATTATATGAGTTTGATGGACCGTTGATTGTTTGATCTGTGGAAAATGGATTCCCATAGACCTCACTTACATTTTTCTCTATCCGTAAAAAGGACTCAATCTGTGTATCTATATCATCATCCTCTAATTGAAAATCAATTTCAGATTTCCAAAAACCACTATCACTATACACAAATATTATTTCAACAGAATCTAATCCCAGTATTCCCGACATTGATACAGTTCTATTCTCGGAACCGGGTTGCGGAGCTGACATATTTTGCAATTGAGGTAAGACTGAAATTTTAGAGCCCCATTCATACCCTTTATAACCAAATTCTAAACTGAAGTCTATATCTACCGTATCTACAATATCTAATACTGATTCGACTTTGGAAGTGTCAATTGCGCCCTCCATGAGCGTTGTATCCACTGGTGCGTCAGGAATTTCTTCTTCCTGTGCAACAATAAATGAACATATAATAATTGGGATTAATATTCGTTTCATTTTTTCCCTTACCTCTATGATTATGGATTCACCTTATGTAAAAAATACACAGCTAATTATGTTAGTGCAAGGTGAAATATACTACTCTATGATAGTACCAATTCGGTTAAATCGCGGTATCCAGGTATCCAGGTTTAAAGACATGTATACAAATAACGCTTCACCTAATATATGGTCTTCCGGTACAAATCCCCAGAATCTCGAATCGAGACTATTATCTCGATTGTCACCCATCGCCCAATAATAATTCTGCTTAACAATATATTCGTCAACATCCATAATTGGATTGCCATCAAAAAGCAATTCGCCTCTCGGCATATTTGTAGACCAAGGGTTAATCAAATTACCATTTGGGTAATAATCATCAAAAACATCATAAGAACCTTTTCGCCGATATAGATCTGTTGGGTCAATCGTCGTGAATTCATATTCTTGATTTTCGCTTTTTAGTGTCAATTTATGACCATCAAACAGCATGAGTTGCATGACCAATAACGCAGTTTCCGGACGTATAGATATTTTATCCCCTTTCTTTGGAATAACTAATTGAGAAAAATTATCTTTATTTCCTTTTCCTAAAAAAATGTTCGGATCTCTTTTTCTTGGATCTGCCATAGAAAAAATAAACCGTCCATGTTCCGGAAGCTCGAATTCTTTTCCATTCACGTAGACTTTCCTATTAACTATTTCCAATGTATCTCCAGGTTCGGCAATACATCTTTTGACATATTTTAAATAAGGATCACGGGGATAATTAAAAATGATCACATCTCCCTGATGCGGTTTTTTAAATTCAGGAAATCGATAGTAAGGGATTGAAAAACCGATATCGGTATAAGGAATACCAATCCAATCCGGCGTTCTCATTCCATAAACGAAGCGGTTACCTATAAGAAAATCACCCACCATTATCGTTTTCTCCATACTGCCTGTCGGAACGATATAAGCCTCAATGAGTGTCACTTTTAGCGTAAGAGCTATGAGAACTATAATAAATAAAGACCGTGTTTCACTTAAAATCTTATTTTTATTCATGACTGAAATTAGGAGTTATGTTTCTATAAACAATCATTATTCAATTTCTATTCCAATAAAATGTTTCATTTTTGGGCCATATTTTTGAATAGTGACAGCATATACATCTAACCTGATATCCTTTTTCACTTCATTATCCATCAAATATTTGTTTATAGCATTTGTTAATTTTTTAATTTTAGATGCGTTGACTTGATTTTCCACATTCCCCATTGTTTTACTTGCTGCTGTTTTGACTTCTACAAAAATTATTTCATTCGCTTTTTCCGCTATAATATCAATTTCACCGTATGGAGCACAATGGTGATTTAATGAAATGATTTTATATCCTTTTTTATATAAGTCCAAAGCCGCTAAACGTTCCCCGAGATATCCAACTTTTGTATTTTTCTTTAACCATTGAATAGTTGGAAGATGTTCAAAAACAGGTTTGAATGTCCGTCTGTGGATCGGTGAGGCTTTTTGTTCTATTAATTTTTCAATATGCTTTTTTGTACCGTACCCTTTATGTTGAGCAAAACCGTATTCTGGAAAAATAATATCATATTGTTTCATAATCCGATCACGAGACACTTTTGCTATAATTGAAGCTGCCTTTATTGAGTCAACAATATCATCTCCGTGTATAATTCCTTTATTCGGTACTATTTGGTTCGGCAAAGCATAACCATCAATTAATGCCTTTACCGGTTGTGGTGTTAATAATCCAAGTGCTTTATACATTGCCCTATGAGTCGCCTTAAGAATATTCGTCTTGTCAATCTCATCCCTATCCACTATTCCAATGCCGACACTTAATGCTTGAGTGTTTATTTCATCAAATAGTTTTTCACGTTTCTTTTCAGAAAGTTTTTTTGAATCGGCCAATCCTTCTATTCGATGATTTTCTGGTAAAATAACAGCAGCGGCCACAACCGGACCGGCCAGCGGCCCCCGGCCGGCTTCATCTACTCCGGCGATCAATTCCATTTGACTTCCTTAATACTTTTTCCATCTGATTGTATCCAAAGCGCCCCTTTTAAATCGGTTCTGTGAACATCAATCTCTCTCGATTGAAACCGCTCCAAAACAATTGGAGACGGGTGGCGAAACTTATTTTTCCACCCGACAGAGATTACAGACAACGTTGGATTTATTAAATCCAACAATGGCTCTGTTGAACTGGTGATGGAACCATGATGAGCTACTTTCAACACGTCTGATTTCAGTAATTGTCGATACGGAATCAATAGTTCATCGCCCTCATGTTCAAGATCACCTGTAAATAAAATACTTGTTTCACCGTATACTAATTTAAACACTATACTGGCATTATTCACATTATGCTCTGATACAGCAAAAAGAGAATCCGGAGCCAAAATAAAAACGTAAACATTTTCTGACAATTTTTTTGCTTCTCCACTTCTGGGGCGATTTATAATTATACCGTTCGAATCAGCAAAATCGATAATGGTACGATAAGCCCAAGATGTATAAGGTATAAATGTGTCCCATAACGTATCAATCTCAACTTCGTTTAATATAGAAACTATTCCACCGATATGATCGCTGTGAGGGTGACTCATGACAACCCAGTCGAGCTTATTGATTCCTAATTGGTTTAAAAAAGGCAAAACAACATCTTTACCCATATCTTCATAACGATTGCGCTGCCCCACATCAATCAGCATCACTTTTCCATTAGGGAGTCTGACAATAGCTGCGTCTCCCTGCCCGACATCTAAAAATATTACATCCAGTTTTTTATCATTAAGCGACCACTTCCAAACGCTAATGTTCAATACAAAAAGAATGATAAATATTCCATATTTCCGCTTCGGTTTATCAAAAAGAAAAACAATGGAACCCAAAACCATAAAATATATAATCACTAAAAATAGTGAAAAATTGACATTTATTGTGGAAAATGAAAACATTGAAAACGTATGAGTAAGAAACGTGATTATCTTTGAAATAAGCCAAGCGGAATTTCCCAGGACAAAACCCATACCTGGAATCCAACCCAAAAATAAAAGAAAAAACCCGATACCAACCAAAACACCTATCAATGGTACGATCAATACATTGGCAATAAGGGCAATCAACGGTAATTTGCCAAATACATATGCCGTGAGTGGTAATGTACCGATTTGTGCTGCCAGGGATACCAAAAACAGGCCCCAGATGAATTTTAACACATTATGGTTGATTTTTGTGACTTTCAGCTTATCAGGAAGTACTTTCTCAAACCAACCATAGAAAAAGATGATGGAGGCCACTGCTAAAAAACTGAGTTGAAATCCCAAATCAAACAGATCCATGGGTCGAAAACACAAAATAGCTAATGCAGCGCCACCAATAATATTCCAAATATTTGCCGACCGGTTAAAAACGGGTGCCATCACGTACAGAGCAGCCATAATAGATGCCCTGACAACGCTTGCCTTCCCCCCTGTCAGAATGACAAATATAACCAGACCGAGAATAACGACAATTCGATCTGTACCCCAGGGGAGCCGAAACATATTCTTCAATAACAACAAAACAATGAGCACATAGCCAACATGCAACCCTGAAACCGCCAAAACATGGATGACTCCCGTATTTGCAAATGAGTCTCTTATGTCCGGATCGACGTCGGACTTATCACCCAAAATCAATGCACTTAACAAACCACTGGCATCACCGGGTGCATATTTTTTGAAATGAGTTCTAATTTTTTCCTGAATTTTGGAAATGGAACGCCCGACATGGAAACGAGTGCTTTTAAGTACCGTCACATATTCATTTTTATCCGGGAATATCCAACCATATATGTTCCGGCGATTGTAAAATGATTGAAAATCGAATGCTCCTGGGTTTCTTACCGGACTGATGCGTTGAAACTCACCTTTTCCAATCAATGTATCGCCTATGTCACAATTCAACTTGGTCTTTTGATAGAGCCAAATATCAATATGCTGATAATTGAACAAATGCAATCGATATTTAAATCCCTTCTTGGTTTCTTTTATTTCAGCAACATCCCCTCGATATTCAATTATTTTTTCGTGGAATCTATCTGCAATTGATTTGGAATTGTTTTGATGGATTAACGTTGTTTGCATTCTATAAATGCCAAATGAAAATATGCAGACCAGAATTCCCATAACAAAAATCGAATCTTTTTTAAAAAATAATAGGGACAATCCAATCAAAAATAGTATTAAAACAGCAAGATAGGACGAGATGAACTCTCCCAGAATTAACCCGAAAATAAATGCAAGACTAATATATACTAATGGTGTCTTTTTAAATAAATTAACTATATCCATACAGTCATAAAGTAAATAAACGAATGAAAAGGCAATTGCGTGCCATGAAACAGTCATGTAAACTTGGCTTCAATTTTTAATCAAATCAAGGTTACTATGGATAGATCAAAAGCAGGAATTATTTCATTCGCGGTTATTTTGTTGATATTAGTGTTTTTTGGAGTTGATTTTTATGAAGGTATTTGGTCATTCCCTTCTTTTTCTCCAATACCGTTAATGGTTTTAGCTCTCGTAGGAACGGGGATTTTTACAACCATCAAATTAGGTTTTCCACAGTTGCGATACCTTAAGCATGGAATCAATGTTACTCGAGGCTTATATGATAATCCTGATGATGAAGGCGACCTTAATCATTTCCGGGCCTTGACAACTGCATTATCGGCGACGGTTGGAATTGGTAATATTGCCGGAGTAGCCACTGCAATATATTATGGAGGCCCGGGTGCAATATTCTGGATGTGGATCACAGCTTTTTTTGGAACAACATTAAAATATGCGGAATGTTCTCTGTCTTTGAAATACCGCGAAATAGATAGTGATGGTATGACGGCAGGCGGTCCTATGTATACTATTGAATCAGGAATGGGACGTAACTGGCGCTGGCTTGCCGTCGCATTTGCATCATTTGGGATCATTTGCTCTTTTGCCACGGGAAATGCGATCCAGGCCTTTACTGTTTCAGATCAAATTTATTCTGAAGTGGCACAGTTTTTGGGAACACAACATTTTCTTACCTTAAAACACTATATCTGGTCAGGATTTGAATTATCAGTTCAGCAAGTTATTAATGGGGTTGTCCTGGTAGGGATTATCGGTATGGTTATTATCGGCGGAATAAAACGAATCGGGCACGTCACCGGTTATTTAGCACCCATTATGGCTGTCATTTATGTGTTAGCAGCTTCGCTAATCCTTCTCGTTAATATCGATAAAATCGGTTCAAGTATTACGTTGATTTTTCAAATGGCGTTTAACCCCCCGGCAACGATAGCAGGAGCAAGTGGAGGAATTTTATTAACAATGTTGTGGGGAATTAAACGAGGCCTATATTCCAACGAAGCCGGGCAAGGAAGTGCGGCCATCGCCCACTCCACTGCCAAAACAAAATACCCGATTCGTGAAGGTTCCGTAGCCATGCTTGGACCTTTTATCGATACGATCATTATCTGTACACTAACGGGTCTTGTGATCATTTCTACCGGCGCCTGGCAGCATACACAATTCTACATGAATATTACCGATCCAAGCTTACCGCAGGTTAAAGATATACTTGAAGTTGGTTTGTTTAACAGCAGTCTTTTAACATCATATGCGTTTAAAGAGGGGTTGAGCTTCTTATTCAGCTACGGTGATAAAATTGTAACTTTATCCGTACTACTGTTTGCTATTTCTACGGCCATCAGTTGGTCATTTTATGGTGATCGCTCCGCTGTCTACCTCTTCGGTCATAAAGCGATCTTACCATTCAAGTTGATCTTCCTGGTATTTGTTTTCATCGGTGCGATTGCTGAATTGGAAGCTATATGGGCTTTTGGGGATGCCGCTCTGGGGTTTATGACATTTCCGAATTTGATTTCGATTATTTTTCTTTCGACAGTCCTAAAGAAAATGACGAATAAATATTTCTCACAAGAACATTTACCCTCTAAGAAATAGACATGGATTTAAACCGTATCCACGATGTTGCTGTAAAAGCAGCAAAATCTGCAGCAGAACTGATTTTATCCGCCCACGAACACCCCAAAGTTGTTGACTATAAAGGCAGAGCCAATCTCGTTACTAAAACGGATACAGAATCAGAACAATGTATCTGTAAAATTATTCATGATGAATTCCCTGATCATGGAATTCTTGCGGAAGAATCCGGTTCCTCCCTGCCGGAATCGAATTTTCAATGGATCATCGACCCATTAGATGGAACCACAAATTTTGTGCATAATTATCCATCATTTTCAGTTTCCATCGGCGTTTTTTACCACCTTAAACCAATAGTTGCCTGTATCATCGAACTGCCCGTAAATCACGTTTATACCGCTGTTAAAGACCAAGGTGCATATTGTGATGACTCCATTATTTCTGTCTCAACCGTGAAGGAACTGGGAAAATCACTCCTCGTTACCGGCTTTGGATACGAACTGAGTGAATTATGGGAAAGAAACATGATTCTTTTCAAGCGTCTCACCAAAATAACTCAGGGTGTTCGTCGAATTGGTTCAGCGGCTGTGGATCTTTGTCATGTCGCCAGCGGAAAAGTAGATGGATTTTGGGAATATGAGCTTCACCCATGGGATACAGCTGCAGGGATTCTAATCGTCGAGGAAGCAGGCGGTAATGTCTCCCAAATGGATGGTTCGGCGTATTCTATATTTGATAATCAAATTCTGACTTCAAATTCTCTCATTCATGAGGACATGAAGCGAGTGATCAATTCTTGATTAATAGGCGCATACCAAGAATCGCAAAGGAAAAGAACTAATCTTTGCGGCAGTTTTTGTTTTGCTGTGACACTAATTTTTAAAAAGAACTTTTAGATAAATCCATAGCTTCCGCAAAGTTTTTTGTATTTTTGTTATTTTCCATTTTCCATTTCACATTTTCCATATTTCATTGCGCTTCTATAGATCTTCCCGTGCAATATTCACTACATCATTAAATTTCAACCTTCCATCCCCGGTCACCCTGCCGATGGTCGTGGACGGAATACCAATCGTCATACAAATTCGCTCAAACTCCATCAAATCGCTTTCTTCAATTGTTACAATAACCAATCCTTGCGTTTCACCAAATAACATTTCATCCTGGCGGAGTTTTCTGGATAAATGAATCCGTGCTCCGATACCCTTTTCAGATTGGCTTAATGAATTAGCTAGTGCGGCGGCTAACCCACCATTAGAAACATTGCTGACCGATTTAATTAATCGAGTTTGAATTCCCTGTAAAATGACCTCCTGAAGACGCGCTTCCATTCTTAAGTCCACGGATGGAACAGACTGACCGGATATTTTTTGAATTTCCTTTTGATACAAAGAGCCGTTTAATTCACCTCGATGACTTCCCAACAGGGTAATAAAATTATTTTCATTCTGAAACGATTCGTTAACCGTAATTGTATTATCCATTTTTTCACCAAAAACACATATTTCCAAATCGGGACGAACATTATCGGATGTAATCAGTGGATTGATCAGTTTCATTTTTAATAATTGACTTGTTTCCACTGCCCTCGAATACATTTCCTGCATCTCCCATTGATCATCATTTTTCCGTAAATCCACTCCATGCATAATCATCGTAAAACCTACTGGTTTAAACCCTTTATTTACTAACTGCCTGCTTGCATTCGCTATGAGAATTCTGGTGCCTGTTTTTATATTATTTTTCAAATAATGACTGTTGTCAGGAAAGGCCAAAGCAATTTCCTTTTTGCGTTTATAAATGGCCATTGTTCCTATAGAATATTTTTCAGGCTTTAAATAATTCAATTTCTGGTCTTTAATACTTTTCCAAATAGCTAATACCTGCCTGGAATAATTTTTTAATTCTTTAACTGTTTTTCTTTCGGTTTGATTTTCCTGCGTTTTAACAACCGGGGTTAACGTTTGCGAGGATGGTTCAGCATGGAAGAATGACGCTAGGGATAAACTTGCTTTTACATTATTTTGAATCAAAAGAGAAATGATATGGGCGGATTTCAATTGCCCTAATGACAAATTGATCAACCGTTGTTTACTACAAATATTTTTAAAATCGGATAGGAGATTCGGATCTCCAACACATAATACACCGTGAATTTTACTATCCGATAATATTTTGATATCATCTGATTTTGAAAATGTAAGATCAAGACCAAATGAATTTTTCGACAAATCCAGGAGAACTTTACCCAACGAGCCTGGATGGACTATATAGATACTGACATGGCCCAAATCTATTATTTCCGAACATACTTTTTTCAGATTGGCACCATCCTGAATGAAAAATAATGATTCATTTCCATGAATTGGATAATTCAATTTTTTATCTTTATCAATCCTCCCAATGGTAATTTTTGAAAATGAGCTATGATATGTTAGCGCCGCTTTTGTTCCACACGCATATTGTGTCCGTAATGATGAACTTCCGGTGATTGAGTTCTTGCTCTCAATCCCGACAACAAACGTATGAGAATCTGTGCGCAAAATCGGTTTGCTGTTCTTTGCAAATATATTTCTTAATTCAGGAATTGGATTACTCAAATACCTTGAATAAAAAAAATGTAATAAGAGTTTATATTCAATTTCAGATGGTTGCCGTCCTAATTGAGACATGACATCTTTTTCACTTAATTCAAAACGGTTGTATTTTTTCAGCACTGTATTATCTCCTGGTTGTGTATGTTATACGTAAACAGGTTCCACGGATTAGGCTCTGCAAATGTTTCTCTCATAAAAATGTGTTATTCGATTTAAATTGTTATAATAGGATTTTGCTTCACTTATAATTAATGATTCTTCATTAAACAACAGAGCAATATAAATTAGAGACACATCATGTAAAAGGTGAGTATTTATGTCCCTGACACTAAACAATATAAATTCTATTCTGAAAGATTATAAGCCGATCAGATATTAAACTGTTCGTCGTATTGTAAAATAGATAACAGTTTTTTATCAAATGTCCAGATTTTACACTCATGTCGCCTGGCATAGATTAATATTGAAGAATTGATGAGACCGACACCTTTATCCAGCCATTTGTTTTTTCCTGATTCCGTCCCCGCTTTGAAAAAATAACCATCCATTGAAAATTTGGGTAAATAATACCAATAGTTTGAAATAATTTCACGTTCACGTTTATTTTTAGCTCCCTGAAGCAATTCACCAAACACAGGCTCCACGGCAAGTATTTCTCCTTTTTCAAGAAGCGATTTTAATTTTGGAAAAACAGATGAGTGCCCTTTGAAAAATTCAATCCAGGCGGATGTATCAACCACAATCACGTACGATTCGTTTCTCTTGCTGATTCTGCGTCAAAACCTTTTTTGAATTCCAAAGGCTTTTCGGCTACATGCAAATTCAATTCTTTAACTTTTTGGGTGGCAACCCATTCTGAAAGCGCTTTGATCAACGATTCAGTAATATTCTTACCTTGTGTCAGCTCTTTCACTTCAGAAATAAGTTCTTCAGGAATAAGTGCGGTTACTTTCATGTAAGAATATACGATGGGCTATCGTATATGAATGCTGATTTAAGCCAGATTAAATATTAAGGCTATGTTCTATAAACTTACTGAATTATACATAATATCTACATTCAACACATTTCGGCAAGCTCAATGCAACTATAGGCGTTGGCGAACTATTATGATTGGATGTTATAGACATTTGACTCCTAACGGAGTCTTAAAATAAGAAAAGAAATCCCGCAGGCTCACAGTCCTGTACCGAAGGTCGGGAGGTTGGGTTTGACTTTTTTAGATCAATTTGAAAAACCATGGGCCATTGCCCAATCCCACCCTTCGATAGGTAAACGATTTAGTTCTTTATCCCATGATAAAGGTAAACTATTCCCTGATGCGATAAGATTTTGTGATTTTTTCTTTACCGCAATAAATTAAAATCCGGGGAATTTTTCATATAGAGAAGCCCAATATATATTCCCAACAGAATCGTGCAGCATATATTCCGGCCAAACAAGATCTACAAGCCTATCAGAAATTTCCAGTAAATCAGACTGTTCATTACCCCTAATTATCTTGAAATCAATATTATGGCAAATCAATTTCAATGATGAGGCATGGAACCAAAATAATCTGTTTACTTACCGGACAGGCGCTGCAGACTTCGAATAATCCCCAAAATACCGGCTATGACAAAAAATGTTGCCGCAAGTTTTAAATTGCTGCTGTTTAATTCAGCACCGGCAAAATATATTGCAATCGCTGTTAATGTGTAAAAAACAAACCGCGTTATTCTTAACATACTGAATTCATTGAAATCTCTGTTCATAAATTGTCCTCATTTATTTAATTGTTGGCTGTGAAATATAGGACTTTTTGGAAGTTATTTATTATTTGTTTTAATAAAAAAAGTGACTTGTTAGATTTTACACGGAAATTTACCCGTCTAATTGATATTCAGGATAACCACCCAAACATAGCTAGACGTCTATGATTAAACCTTCCCAAGCACACTGTACATTTGTCTCGACACGTTCATTTTTAAAAAATGTTTGAGCCTCCTGTTGAATTTGTTCCAACTGGGAATCACTCCGGTCAGGATCATGATGGAATAGGACCAAAGTGCCTATTTCAGCATCCAAGGCGAGTTGCTCAACTTGGGATATGAGCGAGTGTCCCCAACCGTGTTTATCTGGCATATCAGGTTCCAAATACTGAGCATCATGAATCAATACGTCTACTCCATGGCAGAACTCTACCCATTCGTCATAACTCGTTTGGACTTTTCCAGGTGGCACTAATTCATTATCGGTTATATAGGCGCAGGATACGCCATCTTCTTCCAGCCGGTAAGCAAATCCTCCCCCCGGGTGATTTATTGATTTCCTTTTGATATCAATCCCGTGGCTATGCAATTCTGACACAATATTTTTCAGGATACACGTTGCCTTGGAAGGTAATTGTTTCGCTTCTACGGGGAAATGTGCTCCATCCATTTGACCCATCAAGGAACATAATTGATCGCTGATTCCGGCTTCACTGGAAAACATATAGATTTGTCGTTCTTTTTGGTAAATCGGGATAAAAAACGGGTAGCCCTGTATATGATCCCAGTGACTATGTGTAATCAATATATAAATTGGATCGTTAGTATTGATTAGTATTTTCCCGAGCTGGCGTATACCGGTACCCGCGTCAAAAATAATATTCTTTCCATTATTCAATTGGACATGAACACAAGAAGTATTTCCGCCAAATTTTACTGTATCAACACCTGGAGCGGGTATGGATCCCCGTACCCCGTAAAAAGTTATCTTCATGGTGTCTTCTTTCTCATATAAGGCTTGTAGAAAAGTAAATTTGAAGAAGCAGTTTATCCGTCCAAGTTTATCGGATTGCTAATTTCATCAATCAATTGCTTGCTTGTAATAGACGTATACTTGTCTTCGATCTTCTTTTGCAACTTACTATTTCTTGTTGCTGTGCAATCAGATATAAGTATGCACTCATATCCATCAGACAAAAGTGTATCCATAGTTTCCGCAACGCAGTGATCGGTTGTAAAACCTATAAAAAATATTTTCTCAATCTTATTTTCTTTAAGTATGTCCTGTAGGTTGCTGCCTTTAGTATTATCAAATCCAATCCGTCCTTTTACTTCGGTATCAGATTTATCAAATATACCTTCTGTATATTCTGCCCTCCATGTATTTGCGGTAAATTGTCCAAATAGTTTTGGAGGAAGTGGAATCTTTTTATAGTTCTCTTTATCCTTTTTGTCTAAAATAAAAGGCGACTGAATTATTTGAAAACCGCTTTTTCGGGCGACTTCTAATAATTGTTTCGTGTTTTTGTAAACATTCCTTGATTCGTATTCTTTCTTTATTAGCTTATGAAAAAAGCTTCTTTCCGTCCAAGTTTTTTGAAACTCGACAACAAGAATTGCTGATTTTAAATTATGTGACATCTGTCTTTTCTCCTTTTCGGTTTAACGGCAAGACTCACCGTGTATGATATTTGCATTTTCATGCTTAAGTCTCATTGCTCCATCGTATATCTCTTTATATTACTCCAGCATACATTAGTCGTATCAAAGATAAAACACAATACTCCTTGTCGTCGCGTGGAGCGACGAAGCGATCTCCTTGATACTGCAGCCTTTAGGAGATTGTTTTGTCGTTCGTTCCTCTCTCCGCGCATTGACAATATTATTACGACTAACCATTGCCGGACTAATAGTGTTCCGAATCATTTTCTTTGGTAACATAAATTCCCATTTCATTATTATTCTGCTGGGAGAATTCATAAAGATTCATTGAAGTAATAATTATACTTCATTCTCGTTCAAATAACATTTTACATGTAGATTTTTACAAAAACTTGACCGAATACCCGCTAAATCTTTCAGCCAATTATTGTAATCCATTATTCCCATAAATTAGCCTTATATCTAATTTGAGACGGTATTAGTCCTCAAGTAGTTCTTTTATTCTATCAATAAACTTAAAATAAGGACTTATTAATATGAGTTTTTCTCTGGCATTTTTGACTAATTCTTCCAAATGGAATGAAACGCCACTTGTTACTAAAAAATTTAGCCATTATTTCATATTCCTTTCATTGCATTTTAATAAAACCTAAATGTTTGCAGCGAATGTTAGAAAGCAGGTAAGATAAACACATGTAGTAATCAATACTATACGTTCAATTTGATTGAATTGTCTTAATAATACCTTCAACTTCCGATTGTGAACCAATTTCATAATAAACAGATACTGCTTCCAAATAAAAGCTATCAATCGAGCCTCTTGCAATATTCAAAAATTGTGGTATTTTCATTAATTATGCAGGCAGACATAATGGGTAGTAATTCTTAAATTACTGTCGAGAGATTAATGTTATTTTATGATAAACCAAAACAATTAATGAGTTAAGAATATGAGCCAAAAAATATCTGGTATTTGGGATCGTCTCCGTCACCTTCAGATAGAAATATTTCCTTCTTTAAAAAATAGTAACGAGCCCCTTTTGGATAAGCATTTACATTTAATCAGAGTTTTAGAAATTGCAAGGATTGAGGAATTCATTGTTGTTAGTTCTCAGGGTCGCGGTCGCCCCAAGTCAGAGCGGTTACCAATAGTAAGAGCTTTTTTAGCCAAGGGGATATTTAATCTAACCACCACTCGTGAGTTAATGGATCGTTTGGAGATTGATCCGATGTTACGGCGCATATGTGGTTGGGAGCGGCGGAATCAGATTCCAAAGGAGTGGACATTTTCAAGAGCGTTTAGTGAGATAGCCAAAACGGATTTGTTAGATCGGATTCACAGGGCACTGGTTGCGTTATATGAAGGGGGTCGTCCGCCAGCCGGCGGACATGTCTCCCGTGACAGCACTGCAATTGAAGCGCGTGAAAAGCCTGTGAAGAAGGTTGCTGCAGAACCAAAACCAAAACGTAAGCGCGGTCGTCCACGTAAGGGAGAAACGCGTCCACCCGCCGAACCAACCCGTTTGGAAAAACAGCGGGAGATGTCTTTAGAACAGATGTTGAATGATTTACCGACTGAATGTGACCGTGGAACGAAGAAGAATAGTCAAGGATATAAGGTGTCGTGGAACGGATATAAACTGCATATGGATGTGGGTGATGGTCAAATCCCAATAAGTTGTATTCTTACATCAGCGTCTTTACACGACAGTCAGGCTGCATTACCGTTAGCTTCTATGACCCATGAGCAGGTAACCAATTGTTATGACCTGATGGATGCTGCCTATGATGCAGAGATAATCAAGAAGTTTAGCGAAGATTTAGGGCATGTCCCGATTATTGATTCGAACCCCAGATGCAGTGAGAAGATTCCCTTTGATCCGGCAAAGAAAGTACGATATAGACAGCGGTCATCTGTAGAAAGGGTTTTCGGACGTTTGAAAGATGAATATGGCGGTCGAATGATTCGTGTACGTGGTGCTGTGAAAGTCATGGCGCACCTATTATTTGGGATTATTCCCTTAACGGTCGATCAATTATCACGATTTGTGGAATAAATGGACTGTTTTCATATCAAAACTTTTATTGAAGGTATTATTGAGGGATACGTGTACCCGGAATCAAAAGAAATCATACTGTTTTTGCAAAATGTCAGGTAAAACAACCATCACTGCATCAATAAGGTAACCGGTACACCTTAAAAACAGAAAAATGCTGTTGAACCACTCTTACATCCTCAATCTAAAAACTATTTTTGCAAGAGGCTCAACCATTTAATTTTAAAGATAATTCTATCCTATCCTCACTAATAAGCATTTCCTTAATTATTTCAAGCAATCTTCAACCATCGGGCAGGTACGATTTCCGTAAAGTTCCAATTAGAAGAATTCTGATATTTCTTTCCAGGAGTTATGATAATTGAATTTTTTGACTCTCCAAGCCAAGCACCCCACCAGCTGAAAGTGCTGTTTGCGATAATAAAATGTTTACATTTAGACATTAACCATAAATCTGCATAGGCATTATACTTCCCATGATTAAAGTTAACTTTTTTCAATCTGTTTTTTGGAAAAATTATCTTTTCCTGTGCAGCATCAACATCATCAGAGAAGAGATAATATATAGGACTTGACAATTTTTTTTCTAAATTGCTTATTGCATTTTTGTAATAGTCAATTCTAATATTATTTACCGCATTCTCACTTTTACTCTCAAACCATCTAACATGAACAGCAATTGCAATATTCTGTTTTATTGACTTTGCTAATTCAGTATTATACTTATCTTTTGGTGGTGTTATGATTAAATCGTTTTTTATAATTTCTCGCCCAATTTGCCAACTCTCGCCGGAAAGGGGCGGGCATCAACTGCGCCCCGGAGCGACACCCAACTTGGCTAAATCGGTATAACATATTTACTGACAACATGATACATGATCTTGATACCGCGCAGAGCAGCCCCCTTTCCGGGTACTTGTAAAACGCGGATCGAGGATGATGGTTCCCAATTTTTTTTGCCGAATTTTGCCAATGGCTCATTTCGGCGATGTCTGCCCCCCCTACGACTGGAGCATTCCCGCACCTCTCGCGCCTTCTG
>CAJVYU010000046.1 GCA_913009735.1 uncultured Fidelibacterota bacterium | reverse complement strand
AAATCAGTCTGCAGCATAAAAACATTCGATTGGTCAAACATTGTCGATTCCGTTTTATAAATCCCTACAATTTTACCGGCTGCATAATTAAGCGACCCGTCCAGATTCTGAAAACTCAAAATAATTTTGGAATACAGTTTTAACCCCAGCCGGACAGCCAGCTTATTGCCGATAATGACAGGATTTCGTTTCCCATCTGCAAAATATTCACCTTCGATGATACGCTTATAAATACCTGTTACCGTTTTGGCCTGTTCAGGAATAACACCTATGATCTTCACCCCAAAGGTCGATGTGGGGGAAGCAGCCATACCCTCGATCAGTGTCCGGCCGGAAACGGCTTTAACGCCTGGAAGGTTTCGTATCTCCTTAATAATTTGGGATCCGCCGGGAATATAATTGATGATTTCTTTATTCTGCATATATCCGGGTTTGTGGATCTGGATATGCGATAAATCGCGGTCAATGGCCGTATCGACCATCGATTCTCCCCAGCCCATCCAGATGGCGCCGGATAAAAGACTGCCCCACAACCCCAGCGTGGTGGCAACAATGATGATAAGGCTGCGTTTTTTATTTCTCCAGATATTTTTCCAGGCAAGTGATATTATCATTTGATTATTCCTTCATTAACCGTGCATGGCCTGCACCGGTTCTAGGTTTTTAATAAAGAAAAATGGATACAGGGCGGTTGCCAGCGTTATTAACAAAACCACAATGGCCTGGTTAATAAGCAGACCAGGATCTATGCTGAAATAAAAGATCGGTCGCACACCCAACATCTCAAACATTGAAGCCGCGCTTCCGGTAATGGGAATCGGATGATAATGAAAATAGGTAATGACCGCCAGGCTCACTACGGCGCCGGAAATCGCACCTAAAAATGCCAGGAAAACGGTCTCCAGGGTTGTTACCCAAATGAGGCGTTTTCTTTTCATTCCCACCGATATTAAAACGCCGAACTCCTTGGTGCGCTCCGTAGTCATCATCATAATCGTTCCAAAAACACCGAAAGCTATAACGATGTAAAGAATGACCAGCATAATTAATCCGCTGGCGTTATCCAGTGCAATGCCCTGGACCAGATCAGGCATCATTTCTTCCCAGGTCATTAGCGTATATTGATCTCCCACCAGGGAGCTTATTGTGCTAAAAACACTGGTTTGATTCCTGACATCATCCAGCATGATTGCCAACGAGGTGATTCGGTTTTCCGTAGAAAATATTTCCTGGGCGTTGGCCAGTGTCAGGAAAACCATGGCATTGTTCATCCTTGCAATAGGGAATTTGACGATGCCTGACACCGGCAGCATTGCCGCGGCGATAACGCCGTGATAGCCCTGTCCGTAAAGCACCAGGCTATCACCAACACTGACATGAAGTAAATCGGCTAACCCCTGAGCAACCAAAACGCCATCGGGGCTTTCGGTCAGGTAGCGTCCTTGCACCAGTCTTTTCTTCAATTCAGTCATGTTGTTTTCTATTGTCGGATTAACACCGGTTATTTGCGCCACTTTAGTGACTTTCCCGAAGGACACCAATGAAAACGCCTCCAACCGGGGCACGACAGAAGTAACGTGGGAAATTTGTGCAATCTCTCCTTGCTGTTGTTCGTCCAGTATAATGCTGTTGTTCAGCGAACGATTTTCCCAATAGCCATTTCCCTGTACTTGTACATAACCGGTGTAAAACTGTACCGAAGAGCTGATCATATAAGCATAAGATCCAACTTGCATTGAACGCATGATTACAGCCACCAAGACAGCCAGAAATACGGAAGCGGCGGCAATCAGTGTCCGTTTTTTATTACGCCATAGATTTCGCCAACTTAATGTCAGATACATGGTCTCGTTTCCTTTCTATCGTACGCGTTTCATATTTTGTATTGAGAAAAAAGAAGGCTCGAGCGACACATTGAATTTGATCGAGCTGTAATCCAACACTGTTTTGTGTCCCGGTTTGTTTACAACAGTCATTTCCCAATGCGTAGGGAGCGTGCGGCCGCCCATCTTTTTTATTTCGCTGCCGATCAATGTCTTGATCAAAGTACCATCTTCATCATAAAAATCTGTTTTTATTTCAAAATAGCCCTGTTTTGATACCCACATAATTATTTTTCCCCAGACCACTCCGGCTTCGGGTTTGGGGATTAACTCGATTTTGAAACAATTATAGCCCTCGATTTCTTCTTCTCCTATGAGTGTGTGTTCGTAATCATCGACAATCGAAGACTGCCGCACCAGATCGTCGTTGCTGAAATCGGAACCCATCCAGGGTTGCAGCATCATCGAAGGTGGAATCTTGATCACACGCCGAATGGTCGGGATCCAGTTCCAGAGTTCATTTTTACGCTTCAGGGTCACCGTGCCATTTTCCTTGGCCGGCGCGGTAATCAAGATCAGGGCATAGTCTGGCTCCAGCATCCACATTTTTGTCGAAATTTGGCGGGACCAAGTGGGCTTAACTACCATCAGGGAGCCTTCGGAAATGCTGCTTTCACCGCGCAATAAATCGTTAGCTTTACGGACGATTTCCCGGGGGGATTGGGACCAACCGGTGTTGATTGTCAGGAATACAATTATGCAAGAAAGTAACAAGTGTGTGTGTTTCATTTCAGTACTCCGGCTAATTTTTATAGTTTATTCGTATTTTAAATAATTCGGTTATTTTCATTTATGGCTTATCACAAAAAAATGTGGATATGCTCCCATCCTTTTTTTCCTATCATATTAAACTTCGGGGTGATCGCATTCGCATAATTCCCCAATTGTGTCAAGGAAGGGTTGTTAATAAATAATTTGGAATTAATCACTTAAATGCTCCAGCCCGTCTTTTAGCAAGTGCTTTACGTGTTGGTCGTCAAGCGAATAGTACACCAACTTGCCTGCCCGGCGAAATTTTACTAAGCGTGGACCTCTTAACAGCCGCAATTGGTGAGAAATGGCTGACCGGGTCAATCCCAGAAGTAACGCTATATCGCAGACACACAGTTCTTCCATCGAGAGGGCCAGGATTATCTTAAGCCGGGTAGGATCGCCCATGAGCTTGAAGATAACCGAAAGTTGGTTTACTGTCCCTTCCAAGGGTATATTCCTTTGAACTGCTTTTACTTTATTTTCGTCGATAAAACTTATTTCACACGTATCGATTTCCGGCATTTTTAAATCCTGGTAATTAACAAACATATGAACAATTGTTCACTCGTAATATACATGTTACCCACTAATAGTTCAAAAGATATTTTAAATATTATCATATCTGTCCAAGACGTTTGTAAAAATGAAATAATTACCTCGTCATTTATGGCGGGGTTACTGATCTTCACACAAAAAGGGGATTTATCCCAAAAATAATAGTATATCGCTCTTTTGGGCTTGAGCCCTGCACTTTTTGCAAGGTTTAATCACCGCAGTTGGTTTGGTGAACATCGCCAAAATAAATAATCAATATATGCTAAATCGGAAAAGGTATCAGTGATCACAATTCCAGCTCCTTTAAGATGGTTTTAGACAATTCTACAGGAACTCCAGGTCTCACTCTCCACTAAAAAATCGCAGGTTAACCTTTCCTTCTCCTTCACTATCGAGGATATATTTCTTCAATTTCGGAAAGATCTTCTCCATAGTTTCCATGTATAACCGTTCTTTGGTTACATCTATGGACGCATTCGTACTGGTCTTTTGGTATTCGGTCAATATTTGCATGAAACGGTCTGTTTCACCTTGAGCCCTGTTGACTACTTCAGCCTGATAACCTTCGGCTTGACGGATTATTCGGAAAGCTTCACCTTTAGCCGGCGGGAGTAGACTGTTCCGGTAGCCTTGGGCATTGTTGATAGTGCGCGATTTATCCTCACGGGCGCTGGCAACATCGCGAAAAGAGTCGGCAACTTCATCGGGCGGATACATCTTTTTAATGTTTACGGTAACTATTGATAATCCGCTCTGGTAGGCATCCAACAATTGTTGTGTCTCATACTGTACAAGACGCTGAATCTCCTTTTTGGCAATGGTGAGCATTTCATCTACCCGCATGCTGCTGCCAATGCGGGTGACAGCGTAACGTACGACTTCGTTAATGATCTGATAAGGACGATAATCGACTTTGAATAGATATTTAGCAGGATCGCTGATACGATACTGAATCACTAATTGAACCTCGATGATATTCTCATCACCGGTGAGAATTTGAATTTTCTTCGGTGATGAATGTACCCCGCGGTGTTCCGCCAGAAGTAAACCAATGCCTTCTCTTTGTATCTCTGACACATTCACTTTATCCACTTGTTGGAAGGGCCAGGGAAGGCGATAATGTAAACCTTCGGTTATTCCTTCGGCTACTACCCGGCCAAACAAGCGCTCTACTGCCTCTTCACCGGGATTAACCAAGTAGGAACCGGATGATAAATACAATACTAGCAGTACTAATGCCACCAAAGCAACTACACGACGTAAATGTAAGTGTTCGAATGCTTTCCTGATGTCCTCTTTAATTTTAATCATTTCCAACAGTTGTTGGATAAAGGTTCGGACTTTAGAAAAGATCGTTTGCATAACCTTCAGGGTATTTCGATACCAGTGGTTTAGCAGCTGTTTCTGTTTCAACCAGTCAAATTTTTGCCAAGGACGTTTCCCCGGCAATTGCTGATCATTTTGTTTATTATCCATTGACTACGCCCCCTCTATTCCGGTTTGACTTTTTGCAGATATTTCAGCAATTCCGTATTGGATGGCAGAATGAGAGTCGTATTTTTGTCGATAAGTTTTTCATAAGCCTGCAGTGAGCGGGTGAATTCATAAAATTCCGGATCTTTTTGGAAAGCATCAGCATAGATTTTTATGGCTTGGGCGTCACCCTCGCCTTTAATATTTTCACCCTGTTCGTAGGCTGCTGACAGGATCATAGTCTTTTCTTTATCAGCAGCGGCACGAATCTTAGATGATTCTTCAGTCCCTTCAGACCGGTACAAACGGGCCATTTTTTCGCGTTCAGCGCGCATTCGTTGAAAAACACTTTGCCTATTTTTCTCAGGAAAATTCAGCACTTTTACCCGCACATCGGATATTCGAACGCCATAATCAGCCAGTTTTTGATCTGTTACTACCTGTACTTTAGCCATCATTTCCGGCAGTTTCAAACTGTCTTCGATCACATTAACCAGGTCATCCAGAACATAGCGTCCCAGGGAAACACCTAATTCGGAGAACACGATGTCATTCAGACGATCCTGGGCATTGGTGAAAGTCTTCAGTGTCTTCATGTAAGCTACCGGGTCCTGAATTTGCCAAGTGACAAAGCTTTCTACCATGATATTTTTCTTATCACGAGTCAGAAACTCCGCAATCCTTGGGGTATAGACCTTTAGCCGGTTATCATAGCGCTGGACATTTTGAATCGGATCGGGCAGCTTCCAGCTTAATCCGGGTTGGGTAATATCCCGTATCGGACGGCCAAACTGAGTCACAACTGCATATTCGGTTTGATCAATAGTAAATAACATAGAATTGAGTACAATGACCGCAAAAACGGCCACTACTAAAAGGATTGTTTTACGTATTTTCATTATCTATTTAACTCCTTGAATAAATCTTTCATTGAGATTACCTTTGAGAAACCACAAATCGGTGTTATCCACCTGCACATTTTCATCGAGAATTATTTTATTGACGTTGACCAATATTTTTTCCAAGGCTTCTATGTAAAGGCGTCGTTCGGTGATTTCCCTGCTTTTTTGATACTCCCGTAACTTGCTGAGAAACCGATTTGCGTCACCGCGGGCAGTATGGATCTTTTTGGATCGATAGGCATAGGAATCCTCGATCAATTTCTGCGCTTCGCCGCGTGCTTTTGGAATGATCTCAGATTGATAGGCAAGCGCTTCGTTGATGTAGGTATTTTTATCCTCCCGGGCACTTGCGACATCACGAAAGGCTTCCATAACATCCGGCGGTGGTGTATCCTTAATCAACTGTACTGTCAGCAACTGAATGCCGGACTTCAAATCATCTAATACTTGTTGAGATTGGCGCTGAGCCATTTGTTGAATCTGCTGTTTACCATTGGTGAGGATGAATTCGATAGTATTTTGATTGATTTGATGGCGTAAAATCGATTCCACTACACTGCGCACCAGATCTTTAGGTTCTGATAAATTATAATTGAACGCAAAAGCATCTTTAATTTGATAGTGTACGACTGCTTCGATTTCGATGAGATTTTCGTCACCTGTAAGCATAAGGGATGAAGGAATCTCCTCCTTGCGTACGTCAGACACCGCAACTTTATCCTCCAATTCAAACGGTCGGGGTAGACGATAGTGGATTCCTGCCGACACTTGCCGAATCGGTTCGCCAAAACGTTTGACAATGGCCTCTTCATTTGAACGTACTATAAATATACCCGATGCCAGATAACCGGCTATTATCAGGATGAGTCCAACGACGACAAAGCGGCGTGACCAGCGCATGATTTTCATCAATAATACTGATTCGTCATGATAGGCAAAGTCGAGAAATCCACCTTGTCGCAAAGCTTTGACAGCGCTCGTGAGCACCTCGAGTCCATTACCCAAAATCAACAGAACAATAATGGCAGCGGCGATCCGGTCTAGCGTGGTGAACCCCATAATGTAACCCACCAACGCTGCCACCACAACGATGGAACTGTACATATCAACGCGGGCATGTGTACCGTTAGCGATGAGGCCGGGTGAGTTTGTCTCACGCCCTATAAAAATCTGGTAATGTGCCATGAAGTAAGTGATAGCAATGGATACCAGTGAAATCACTGCCACCAGCGGTATATTGCTAAGTTCCTCGGCTCCTCTGGAGAGAACATCCCGGACGATTTCAATACCCACATAGAAAATGAAAACGGATACAATAATGGCGATGATATTTTCGATGCGGCTTATGCCCCGTGTCGCTTTGGTATCTTCCCGGCGTGTTAGAATCAAACCGGTCAATACAACTAATGAGGGAATAAGATCCGAAAAGGAATGCCACGCCGATGCCCGAACGGCAACGCTTCCGGAAAGCGATGCCAAAAAGAACTTCAGTACTATTAGTACCAGGTTAGCAGCCATGGCAACTAAAACAGTTTTTTCTTTACGATTCATTGTGTTCTGCTCACCTCCTTTTGTTCATGAGTTATGGATTCCAATACTTGATCATATATAACCAGATTGGCCTGGTCAATCATTTTGTTATACATGTTGACAGTTAATTTTTCATGCTTCTTCATTTTGAGGTCATCCTTCAAATGATCTTTAACTTCTTCAAAAGGTAGTGGCCGCGATTCTTGTATCTCGCGGACTTTCACAATGAGGTAATCGTGTCCCAGGGAAAAAGGTTCAGTCATTTCACCTTTTTTTAAATTGACTAATTTTTCATGTAACGTATGATTGAAGAGTTCATACACGGGATCGTCGGTTTCGCCGATCCAATAATCCAGTTGGCCGCCTTTTTGGGCTGTAGACGGATCTTCGGAGTATTGCCGGGCAACTTCTTCGAATAACATCCCTTTTTTGAAGAATCCGGATTGTAGTTTTTCGTAGGCTTCTTCTATTTTTTCCTTGGCTTTTCTTCCGGCAGATTCGTCTTCACTACCTTGCACAACAATTATACTGATTTTTACACGAGCCGGAGTCTGGAACTGTGCTTTATTTTCCGCATACGATTTCCTGACTTCTTCATCGCTCACTTCTAATTTTTGATCAACTTCCTCACGATGCAGAACCTGCTTGAGCATATCCTCGCGAATGTGTTCGATTTCCTCTTTTTTATTCGCATTAAGCATACGATCATAAGAATCTTCCAGTAAGAGCAGACGTTCTATCATGCGATCCACTAACTGGGTACGCGCTTCATACGTGCGGCGCATTTCCTGCTCGGCTGGTGATAATTCCATGAATTCCTGGTAAAAATCGCCCAAAGTGAATCGACGACCATGTAAAGTAAACAGGGTCTTGTTTTTATTTTCTTCGTAAACTTTTTTCTCCCGTTCATCGGTCAGAAAGCGACGAACGACTCCTTTAACAATTTCAAAAGGTAAGTAAGATGCCGGAATTTTTTCTTTTAATCGAACGATGAAATATTTTTTCCCCTCCCGGATAGGTTTACTGAATTCTCCCAAGTTTAAGGAATTCACGGCATTATCGAATACTTCCTCCCGCATTCCCATCGAATAATTAATGGTGAAATAGGTATTGTCTTTGCCAAATTCTTTGGCTGCATCTTCAAGGCTTTCGCCGGAACCTAATTTAGCCCATACTCTTTGTGCTGTGGCTCCGGCTTTGGCTGTTGTATCGGCAATCTCAAGCTGTTCGATTACCCACTGCTCCGGTTCCCGGTAACTTTCCTTATCTCTCTCATAGGCTTCCCACACCTCTTCTTCAGTGAGCCCGGGTAAACGAAGAAGCTCATAATTTTTTGTAATGGTAGCAACATCCTTTAATTCACTAATATAGTCAGTAACATAGTCACCCTCTTTTTGAGAAACTAAAATAGTCTTGATTTTATCCCGTACTTCATTCATTGACTTGTCGCCGAACTGGGTGCGATTTTGGTTGAAGTATTCTAGAATTTCAAGCTCATCCACCGGAATTCTATCCCTTTCGTGCAACTCGCCATGTAATTCTTGGAGGGTCAGTTCATCCTCTATGTGCTCCAGAGCATGACGAATATTGCCACGATTATCCAACTGCTTCTCTTTAATCTTGAGTTTAACCATATCGTCTAATACCATTTCACGAATGAGACCGCGATAGCTTTCCTTATTTCTGGGAATTTGATCCTTAAGTGATATTAGAGAATCGCCCACCAATACCTTTAACCCTTCCGTACGCTGATTTATGTAATTCTCTAAATTTTCTATGGTTATTTCACCGTTATTATACGTTGCCACGACATTGGGGTTCGGAGGTATCTTTTTCTTCTCACTACAACCCGCAATAATAACCAAAAGTGCAATGATACAAATCCATTTCAACTGGTGATAAGAGTCCATAGTCTATTAATTCTTCAAACCTTAAACCTCAACAAACGCAATGCATTTGCCACAACGACCAGGGTACTGCCTTCATGAAAAATAATTGCTACGCCAATACCGGCAATACCAAACAAAGCCAAGGGGAGTAAAAGGGCAATAACCCCCAGAGAGATAAATAGATTTTGCCGGATTATCCAACGGGCCTGCCGGCTGAGGGCCACCGCAAAAGGAAGCTTTGACAAATCATCGGCCATTAGCGCTACATCCGCTGTTTCAAGCGCCACATCGGTGCCGGCACTACCCATGGCAATGCCCACTGTAGAGGTAGCCATTGCCGGCGCGTCATTGACGCCGTCTCCGACCATCGCGACCTCACCGTACTTTTCAATTAACTCCCGGATAGCCGTTACTTTATCTTCCGGTAAGAGGTCGGCTCGATATTCTGACAGAGCTACTTCATTCGCAATATTGGCTGCCACTCGTTGGTTGTCGCCGGTGATCATAATTGTTTTTTTAATACCCAGATCCTTTAGTTTTGACAGAGTCAATTTGGCTTCCGGGCGGGGTTGGTCGGACAAACCCAGGATACCCAGGAATTGATCATCGGCCATTACCAGCATGGTGGTTTTGCCTTTGGCTTCCAAGGCTGCCACCTGAGAATCAACCTCCGGCGGAATTGTATCAGCCCCGGTCTCTTTAAAAAGTTTCAAGTTGCCAATCTTTACTTCTTTTTCATTGAGTTTGCCTACAATCCCCCTGCCGGTGATTGCTTGTAATTTGCTAATTTCCCGGAGACTTATATTTCGTTGATCAGCTAACTTCACAACTGCTTTCGCAATGGGATGCCCGGAGAGACTCTCCATGGAGGCGGCAATTCGAATCAACTCGGTTTCATCGGTATTATCAAAAGGAATGATATCCGTGACTTGAGGCTTACCTAATGTAATAGTCCCTGTTTTGTCGAAGGCAATAGCGTCCAAATGACCCAGATTCTCCAGATGTATCCCCCCTTTAATTAACACTCCTTTACGGGCTGCTTGAGCGATACCGGATAGGATTGTCGAAGGGGTCGCGATTGCTAATGCACAGGGCGATGCAGCCACTAACATCGTCATAGCACGGAGAAAGGCATCACTAAAAGTCCAGAATCCAATCAATGGGGGAACAAATATGACAACAACCACACTTATCAGAACAGCGGGTACGAATACGCGTTCGAATCTGTCAGTGAGTTGTTGAGTACGCGATTTTTGTGTTTGCGCCTCTTCGACCATCTGGACAACACGTGCCAGGGTGGTGTCATTGGCCAATTTAGTCACGTTAATTTCCAAGGCTCCATCGCCGTTAACGGTTCCGGCAAAAACGCTGTCGTCGATTTCCTTATCTACCGGCATACTCTCACCCGTGATAGGACTTTGATCTACTGCGGATTGCCCGGAACTAACTTTCCCATCGATAGGAATCCGTTCGCCGGGACGAACAATTACAATATCGCCGCGGAGCAGATCATCTACTGAGACTTCGATTACACGATTATTACGTCGCACCTTAGCGGTTTGGGGGGTTATTTCACCGAGTGCCCGGATTGCCTTTCTGGCTCTGCCGAGGGCATAGTGTTCCATCGAATGGCCCAAGCTGAAGAGAAAGAGCAGCAGAGCCCCCTCTGCCCATTCGCCCAATATGGCCGCTCCCAGAGCGGCTATTACCATGAGAAAATCAATGTCGAATTGCAGGTGGCGTGCTGCCTTGATACCATGCCGAGTGGCATCATAACCACCGGTTAGATAGGCTAAAACAAATAACCCTGTGGCAACTGATCGAGGTAAATCAAATAAGATTTCACCAAAAAATCCACTGGCCAGGAAAAATCCCGAAAGGAGAGCTAACACCAGTTCCCAATTCTGCCTGAACCAGCCACTAGCTTCTTTTTTCTCAATCTCATATCCAAGTAAACGTATCCGTCCGACGATCTTTTCCCTTGTAATTAGAGTATTATCGTACTCAATCCGCATCTTTTCGGCGGCGTAATTCACTGATACAACTAATACTCCATCCATCCGATTGAGAATGTGTTCAATACTGGAAGCGCAGTCCCCACAATCCATATTGGTGATTTTCATGGTGTCGTGATGGAATCGATTCGTTACTGCGGCTCCTTCTTTTTCCGCCCAGCGTTCAACCTGGTTCAGAGTAACAAGTTGCGGATCATAGTGCAAACACAAGCATGCTTGGTTGTTACGCTGTTCTATATGAGCCTTTTCAATTCCTCTATGACCTTGTATACGTTCCATAAGCCGTTCGATGCATTGATCCTGTTCACTTTCCAGGTCGGGAAGTAATAAAGGTATTTCCAAGTGTAATGTTTTTTCCATCTTATTTCTCTTTTCTATGTCATGCTTATAAAATTCGTAGAAAAACCATTTCCAAGTCTGTCAATTATTATTATTTGTCAAAATAGCTTTCGTATCCGGATTCAAACAGCTTTCTCCCCGCGTTCCCCGCTACTGATTCGATAAGCTTCGTTTACATCGGTGACATAGATTTTACCATCACCTCTTAATCCTGTGTGAGCAGTATTTTGAATTGTAGATACAATTTCATTAACAAATTTATCCAGGCAATATATTTCAATTTTTACATAGGGATTAAAATCTATCAAATCATCTACAACAGTGTGTGGTGCAGTATTGTTTTTTCCATGTCCGAATCCGCGGACATCATTAATACTCATTCCGGTTAACCCTTCAACCTTATGAAGTGCAAGTGTAACAACAGATAATTTATGGGAATGGATAAAGGCGTGAATTGCTTTCATTGGTCAATTCTCCTTGTTATGGTTTGATTGGAAACAAATTTTATTTTCTCAAGTTTAGCATTGCGGTGGCAACGAAGACGTTCTGAATCCTTAGATTCAATTTCTTGACATCTTTCATGAAAAGGGGAACTCGGAGTAACAATCGTTGATAAGTTGAAATGGACGGAGCTTTCCCTGATACGTCTTCCACCGATTCTGTAAGCCAATGTTTACCGGAAGTAAAGTATTTACCGTTGGTCCGTTGGATGTGATAACCACAGCGGTAACATGTTCTTTAACAAATGCATCATAGTTATACTGATGCTTAATTCTCCCGTTTACTTTCAATATCTCTCCGCTTTGATGGACCAAGACTTCTGATATTTTACCATTATTAGAGTTCAATTTCTCCAATTAAATACTATTATTAAGATTTAAATTTATTCGATTGGATACATAACTCATGGTCATAGCTATCATTTTGATAAATAAAAATATCAAAGCCAAATTTTTAATATGATACATTGCTAATGTTTCTGAATTTTTTATGACTCTAAATTACTTTATTTTTTAATGTGTGAATGAATTTCATTCGCTTCCTTTTGTTATTTAGTTTTCTATTTTAACATCAATAGCAAACCATTTATATAATGCCGGAATAACCAGCAATGTTAAGATAGTCGATGTTACTAATCCGCCTACCACAACTGTTGCCAATGGCCGTTGCACTTCACTTCCGATCCCCGTTGAAAACAGCAAAGGAATCATCCCCAGAGCTGCTGCTAAGGCTGTCATAAGCACGGGTCTCAGCCGTAGACATGCCCCGTTAACAGATGCCTCATCTATCGAGAAACCTTCCCGAAGTAATTGGTTCAAATAAGACACCAGTACAATACCATTTAACAGGGCAATACCAAACAGGGCGACAAATCCCACCGATGCCGGTACCGATAGATTCTGTCCTGATATCCATAGTCCTACCGCGCCGCCGACCAATGCCAGGGGAATATTAAGAAAAATTAACAGGGTATTTTTTATTGAATTGAAACTGGAAAATAGTAAAATGAATATGATAACTAATGTCAGTGGGATCACGACGGCCATCCGTTTATTGGCTTCCTGTTGCAGACGGAACTGACCGCCCCAGGTAACCAGATATCCTGGAGGTAAGTCGATTTTGTCATCGATTATCTGTTGTGCCTCTCTAACAAAGGAACCGATATCCCTGCCGATTACATTACACTGTATGGTAATAAACCGCTGATTATCCTCTCTCGTAATCTGACGCGGACCTACAATCTCCTCAATAGTCGTCAATTGAGAAAGAGGAACCATTGTTCCTTGTGGTGCCTTGATAAGTATCTGATTGATCATTTCAGGAGTATTGCGAAATTCCGGGGCAAACCTGACGAGAATATCAAAGCGCCGAATTCCTTCGAAAATCTGACCGGCTGTCTCTCCTCCCACAGCCGCCTTTAGCACTTCCTGGATATCCGATACATTAATACCATACCGGGCGATTGCATGTCGATCAATCTTTATCAGGAGTTGTGGTGTTCCGGATACCTGGTCAACCTGAACGTCGGCAGCCCCGGATATCGGTCTTATTACCGATGCGATTTCGTCTGCTCTAAGTTTTAAGATATCGAGGTCATCTCCGAATAATTTAATAGCCAGATCCGCCCGTATACCTTCTAATAATTCATCGACACTCATGGCAATTGGTTGTGTAAAATTTGTTAATACGCCGGGAATATCTCCCAATTCATCGCGAATGAGTTCTTCCAATTCTTCCTGGCTTTCAGAAAAACGCCACTCTTCCTTTGGTTTGAGCAGGACGTACATTTCGGCGCTATTCACCGGATCCGTGTGGGCCCCGATTTCTCCACGTCCAATCCGGGTAACCACACCGGTAATTTCAGGAATTTTCATCAATCGACGTTCAACGGTCATGGTAATCCGCTTACTTTCTGTAAGCGATATAGATGGCGCCATTGTGAGTCTTGTAACGATAGTTCCTTCCTGGAGGGTTGGGGTGAATTCAGAACCAAGTTGCGGAAATATAATTATTCCCGTACTAATCAGGAGCAAGACGAGGGCAACAGCCAGTTTTCGCTGCTTCACAAAAAATGTGACCGCCGGACGGTAAATCCATAATAATGCTCTTAAAATCCAAATATCCTGTTGCTTTTCATCATCCGTTCTTTTTTTCGAGCGACGCATCAAAAGGGATGCTAATACCGGCGCTAAAAATATAGTGAACGCCAATGATCCGGTCATGGCCAGAGCAATTGTATAAGCCAGGGGACGAAAGGTTTTTCCTTCAACACCTTGCAAGGTAAATAAGGGCAGGAAAACAATGATAATGATGAGAATTGCAAATACTACCGGTCTGATCACTTCACTACATGCACGCGCCACAATGTGGACGCGCGGTTCATCCGGGTCTGCCGCCCGCAGCATCCGGTCTACATTTTCTACGACGACAACGCTTCCATCCACCATCATACCAATCGCAATTGCCAAACCTCCAAAGGACATCAAATTAGCGGAAATTCCGAAATATTTCATCCCGATCATGGCAAACAGTACAGAAAAAGGAATGGCAGCCGCTACGACCAGGCTGGGTCTGAATGCCCCCAAAAATACGATTAAGATAATGATAACCAGAATTATACCTTCGATCAAGGCGTCTGTTACTGTTTTAACAGCCGCTTGGACTAATGTTTTTTGTTCATAATATGGCACGAGTTTTATACCTTCCGGTAAGATTCGGTTTATTTCAGCCATTTTGGCCTCCACTTGTCCGATGACAGTAGAGGAATTCGTTCCAAAAAGCTTTATAACCATACCGGCAACCACTTCCTCAATTCCATTCCGGGTCTGGATTCCCCGGCGAATCGCACCTCCGATTTCGACATCAGCAATTTGCTTTAAATATATGGGTGTTCCGTCATCTGACTTAAGAACAATATTCTCAATATCTTCAATGTTCGAAGCTAACCCAACAGATCTGACAATAAACTCCTCGGCATTCTTTTCAATAAACTGGCCGCCAACATTTAAGTTATTCGCTCTAATCTTTTCAATCAATTCCTGAATAGTAATATCATAGCGCAATAAAGAATAAGGATTCAGAACAACATGATATTGTTTTTCGTAACCACCAATCCCCAGAATTTCAGTTACACCCGGTACAGTTTGCAGGTGAAATTTCACCAGCCAATCATGAATAGTACGGAGTTCTTCTAAAGTGTATTCACCGGTTTCATCTTCCAGGTAATAAAAGAGGATCAGACCCATTCCGGTTGAAATGGGTCCCATGCCAGGTTCTCCAAAACCGTCGGGGATTTGTTCACGGGATTCCTGAACCCGCTCATTCACTAACTGGCGGGCAAAATAAATATCGGTTCCATCTTCGAAATAAATATTAACGACTGACAGACCGAAATTCGAAACAGAACGGATCTTCTTCAGATTTGGCAAACCATTCATGGCTACTTCTATAGGATAGGTAACGTACTTTTCAACTTCTTCGGGTGCCAATCCTTCTGTTTCTGTGAAGACCTGAACCAGGACCGGTGAAACATCCGGAAAAGCGTCAATAGGTAACTGTTTATAACTGTAATAACCTGCTATAAGAACCAGTGTGCCCATGGCCATCATAAGCAAGCGGCTTTTAAGTGCAAAACGGATCAATTTTTCCATAATTATATCTTTCGTTTAAAATCTCAAAAAGAATTCGTATTTAATGTCAATGTCCACCATCGAATGATCCCTTGGCCAATTGAGCTTTCAAGGTAAACCCTCCTTGAGAAATATATTTCTGACCTGGTATGAGTCCGCTGATGATTTCCACATTATAATTATTGGTTTTTCCAAGATGGACTGGGTTCGGTTTAAACCCTTCTCCGGTTTGAATAAATACAGAAGGTTGATCATCTATAGTCTGCAAAGCGGTTTTCGGAATGGAGACATCAACACTGAAATTCTCGATAATAACTTTACCGGTTACAAACAGACCGGGTCTTATTAATCCATCAGGATTTTTCAAGATAACACGAGCGGTTGCAGTCCGGGTGTGTTCGTCCAGAATGGGGCTGATAAATGATATTGTTCCGGTCGCTGGAGGTAAATTTTGACCGAAATTAATTTCTGTCGTCTGTCCAACTTTTATATAAGCGAGATCTTTCTGATACGCGCTCAGATTCACCCAGATTTCACTTAAATCCGCAATAGTAAAAGAATGATCTGATTCAGTGACCATTTCTCCTTGCGTGAGGTGCGTTTCAATGATGGTTCCCTCGATCAATGATCTGACTTCATATGAAGTCAGGCTTTCATTGCTTTCGATTATGGCTAATATTTCCCCTTTATTAACATGATCGCCCAATTGTTTATGCACTTCCTTTACAATACCCGGAAAACGGGGACCGATATGTGCTAACCGATCGGGATCAATGACAATTTCTCCAGTGAGATCCTGGTGGATTTCTATAGAACCAGGTCCGGCTTTTGCTATTACGATATCAAACTCCTTGAGTTCTTCCGGACTAATGGATATGATTAAACCGGTCTCATCATGTTCATTGCTCTCTTCGTTTTGTCCATGTTCATCCTGTTGCTCATTAGTCCCATGTCCATCTTGATCTTCATCAAATGGCGGTAAAATAAAATATCGGGTAACAAAGAAGGTCAGAATCATCGTAACGATAATGACGCCTATTATATTTTTTTTCATAATTAATAATTCTCCTTAAAAAGTGGAATGGTTTGTATTGCCGATCAAACGATCTAATTCAAATATGTTTTGATGGTATTCCTTCAATGCAGTTAAATATTGTTCCCTGGATTGAAACCATATTTCCTGCGCATTAACAACATCCAAATAATTAAACCGCCCAGTTAAGTATCCCTCGGTAATAATTGTATATGCATTTTGGGCCTCAGGAATGATGTCCTTATTCAAAATTGCTATTTCAGAAGTCAATATTTCCAGTTCTGTTTGAAGGTTGGACACCTTTGTTTTCAATTCTATTTCTATTGCATTCAATTCCAGTCTTGCTTGTTCCAATTCGGAAACAGCACTGTTAATATTGCCTTTATTCCGGTTGAAAATAGGAAGCGGAATAGATAATCCTATTTGATAGGTATTGCCGGGAATATCGCTACGTTTTAATCCTGCCCCCAGTTGAAGATTGGGAATTGCGTTCGCCTTTTCAGTGAGAACATTCGTTTTTTTGATTTCCAGTGATAATTTAGAGATCAAAATATCCGGTGTATTATCGAAAGAGAATGATGACGGGATGGTTCCAATAGATGATAAATCACCCGCTGAATAATTAAAAGATGTACCACCATTTCCCCATAGTGCAGAAATTGAATTCCACGCAGTTTTCAGAAATTTATCAATTGTTCGCAGTTTTAATTGCTCTTGAATAAGTTGAATTTTCGCACGAGATTTTTCTGCCGGTGATAATTTCCCCGCTTCCACCTTTCGACTCACAGCATTCAGTAAATCTTTCGCAACCGATATACGGTCTTGTTGAAGTATTTTGTTTTCCTGCAAATAAAGAATCACAACAAATTCTCTGAAGGCTTCAGTAAGGATTGTTTGTTTAAGAGCTTCATACTCTAATTGGACTTTGTTTAATTCAAGTTCGCGTAATGCGATTTTCTTTTTTCTTTTCCCGCCCAATAGAATTGTTTGTGATACCATGCCAATCGTTTCAGGATCAATACCCGCTCCGGATTCGAATTCAATTTCAGGGTTTGGCAGCGTTTTACTTTGCTCTAATTGTCCAATACTAATATCAATATTTTTTTTATTTGCTAAAAGATCAGGATTACCCTTAATCACCAATGTCTCAAGTGATGTTATATCTAATTGCTGGCTGAATGCCAGAGATAAAAATATGGTACCGATTAAATACCGGAAGATAATTTGCATTATTACTCTTTCTAATAATTGTTTGAAAAATATCGGTTACTCTAAACCGATGACTAATCAGAATACAGAAAGAGTATTTAAATAAGTAATACGGTGTATTTCAGGAAGGGTATAAAATGAGTCTTGGGATTTTCTATTGATTGAAAAATCAAAGATACATCGGTATAATTTACATGGGAAAAAGATTTATAATTAATTTCGTGTACATTAAAATCAAAATCAGCCGATTTTACTATAAATGGAAAATCAGAATTATTATTCCAAAATGGAATATCAATACAGTTAAAACAATCATCTTGATTTTCATTGCTTTTTTGTATTGGAATGTCATTACAGTCAATTTCAATATTGACCTGCCCGTCAGATGCGAGGCAAATTACTGGCGCTCCAACAACATTTTGACTCAAAATTGCCAAGCAAAAGAGCCCTGCTGTAAACTGATGAATAATAGTTCTCCCCGGGTTTAAGATAGTGAATAATTAAATGATTTCTTGTATACCCTTATTACCAAAATTAGTTCCATTTATCACAAAAATAAATTAACAATCATTAATTAACACATAAATTTTCGAAAAGAGATCCCTGCCAATTTAACCTCTCTTATACTGTTCAACTCCATCTTGTGCAGGACGTTACGTCCTGCACAAGATGGATGGGATTAATCTCAATTTGATTTTCTCAAAAATCATTCATAATAATTTCTTTTTATCCACTATCCTAAAATAAAAGTTCGGATTAGATTTTATTACAACATTATAAATCCCGTCTTTCGGATCTATAGAAATCACTTTTCCATTTGTTTCAACAACCCACTGATCATTATTTAAACTCACTCTACCATTATCCCACTCAAAACCATCCTGAAGAAATTTTGGAAGAAGAAGGCTGTTGCCCACAATATCAATAAATCCGGACAGAAATAATCTGGATGGTATTGTTTTAAAATCAGGTCGAATTTCAATAAATGAAGGTCTCTCGATCAGATACCATAACAAATTATTACCGGACAATATTGCCGGAGTTCCATATGCATCTGTACCATATTGTAACGTTTCCTTGGACTTTAACCAACCTTTTTTAACGATATATGTACATGTCGATCCTTCTTTTCCCAAAAGGGTAAATTTATTTTTACTTTTCACAGATAGAATAGCTACTCTATCATTTTTCTCCGGTATGACATTTGTAGAAATATTGCCATTGATTAAACCTTCTGCAAATACTGTTGGTATTGTATTAGATCCTAACTCAGGCGTATTCTGCAGTTGAAAATGAATATGCGGTACCGGTGATCTCCCGGAATTTCCGCAATATCCAAGTATGTCACCTCTTTGAACTATTTGTCCCGGAAAAACAGTAATACTCCCCTGCTTAAAATGACTTAATTCAGAATATTCACTAAATCCATGATTAATAACGACATAGTTACCCCAGTTACGTTCTGTTGTTGCTTCGCCGGGTGGATTGTCAATAACCATATTTTCAACGGCAACAATTGTTCCAGGTGCAGGAGCTAAAACAGGTAGTCCAAAAGCGTAAAAATCTGTAGCTGAAAGTCCCGTTCCCTGTGCCTGTAGACCCTTTTCATCCTTAACGACAAAATCCCAGGCAAATTGTCCATTCGCTTTATGGGTCCATTCACCATTATTTCCCTGTAACACAGCCCATTCACCATTGAATGGAAATGTTAAAATGGTTCTTTGCCGGGTATTAAGACCTACCCATCTACGGTACCACTTTAAGTTGGTTTCAGGGCTCTTAATTAAATACAACGGGACAGGATTCAAACGTAATGTTTGAGGTGAGCTGGGTAATAATTTTAAAGGAAGCAAAAAAATGATTGTTACAACATTAAACGCAAAAACTAATGAGGGCAATTCCCCTTTCAGATTTACAGATAGTGCCTTGAGTAATTCAACTGTACCTAAATCAACAAATCCAACAGCAATAATTGCCAATGAAGCAAATATAAATCCATGTTTGTTATGTATTATAAAAAAGCCGCCAAACGCCAATGCGGTAAGAACATAGTTTAACCCGTGATATCCATCTAGTGAACCATGAATAAAACTATAAATTGTCATACCAAGGATACCGCCCCACAAGCCGTATAGCATTGATATACGGCTGTAGATACCGATAGCAATCAAAACCAATAAACCGGAAAGAAGGTTTTCCTGGAATAAAATACTGCCAAACATCTTGATATATTCAAATACTGTCAGCGGCAATTGATCGAATAACCAAAGATCAATCCTTCTTAAAAATGTAATAGCGTGAAATGATGTTGAATCACCTTTCGTAATTCCAATTGTCAAAAGTAAAATCCAAATCACAAGCATAAACGGTATGCTAATGATTGGCAAATCAAACCGGGTAAAGATATTTCCCAGCATAACAGAAATCACCCCGGAAAAGGCAGCGCCTACAATCAAAAATACCCACAATCGAATACTTGGCTCTGCATACATCCCCAATGCCAAACCGATTAGGACACCGCTTACACCATATATGCCCGTTTTCCAAACATCATTATGAGCGTGCATCCATTTGGCCACCAAATTAGAAATTATATTTCCGATTAAACCCATTATACCAACAGCAGGATGGAAAAATGTTGCTGTTAAAACGAGTAATGCAGGGAAAGGATGAGAGGCAAAAATTAGATTGCCGTAAGATAAAATAATTATTCTTAAATATGTTCGCAGTATAATCAATATAAGACTGGAATATTTATCAGATATTATGCTTTGAATTCATCCGGAACGTGTTCGAACTGCTGTACATATTCACGTTCTTCTGCTTTCTTAATAACATGAATTTTTCCATTTTCAATGGCTACGATCGAAGGGCGAAGATAAATAAACTGCCAGCTTTGACTGATATTATACGCACCCACTTGAGGGATCACCAATATATCACCCCTGCGAACCGGGGGAATGGACGTTGACTGCTGCAGTACGTCAATATTCATACAGAGTCCACCATAAACAACCGTATCCTCCAGCATTTGTCCTGCATCCTGGGCTAATTGAAAATTGTATCTATACCATTGCACAGAAGACATAAGATTCATTCCTGCATCCAATACTATTCCCCTTTGCCCGGAGGGTAAACGCTTTTGCGCAACCACCGACGTTACGAGCGAAAATGGTTCATCCACCAACGAACGCCCCGGCTCGATCAATAACAATGGAGCGTCCGCGGCTTGAAACGGTCCGGATAAAAGGAACGGACAAATACTTTCAGCATATTGATCATAGGTTGGGCAGGTCTGTTCCGCCGGCAGGTATGCCGTATGCAATGTATTATGGGAAGCATAACCCCCACCCATATCCCAATATTTCAACGTAACGTTAAGCTGTTCCTTAATGGCTGTATAAAAATTGACCATCCCCTGAGCTGCCCGGGAGTAAATGGAAACATCATCAATATACGTTCCCGCGTGCATATGTAATCCCACAACTTTAAGTTTGCTATCGGCTTCTGCTCTTTTAACGGCTGCGAATGCTTGACCGGACTCAACATTAAATCCAAATTTATGCCAGGGTGGATCATTTAAATCCATATTGATTCTGATTCCTACCTCCAGGCTTTTACCCATTTCCTCGGCAATGTCTTCCATTAACTGCATTTCATCAAAATTATCAATGTTGATCATTGCGCCATCCTTAAAAGCTCGAATTAACTCATCGCGAGTTTTATATGGACCATTAAATACAATTTGATTTCCGGGATTTTCAAGATCCCGGGCAATATCATATTCAAAACCGGAGACCACTTCTGCCCATGCACCTTCCTGATGTAGAATTGAGCAAACTGATTTCAGGTAATTTGTTTTATATGAATAAGCAATTTGGAAATTGGGGTATCGTGTTTTGAACGCCCTATTCAAATTTTTATATTGATCGCGAAGGGTTTGTACAGACAAGACAAAAAGTGGTGAACCATATTGATCAACAAGTTCATCAACATTAAATCCATCAATTCGTTTTAATGGAATTGTCGCCGGCGGGCGACCAAATTTATTCAGCACTCCTACGCTATGGCGAACAATGGTTGGTTTACTATATGGTTTTTTTTCGCTCATTATTTCTCCCATAATTCTACGTTAATAATGTAATTCTCCGCTGATAGTTAAATGCTCTAAATAGTCCAGCGAACATACCAGATCAGTGGCATGGCGCACAAAAATAATACCCGATTTTGCCTGTGGAAGCGGCTCCACATGATTACCCAATGCTAATTCCACAATTAGTTTTGGTAGGTTTTGATCCGCCCCGGTACATACAAAAATCCATGCCGGGAAACGGGGATTGATCTCCAGTAAAAATAGTTTTTTTGTTCTTTTCTCCTGAAGGAATTCCAACTCACATGGACCTTTCCAATTTATCTTTTTTAATACTTTTTTAGATAGATTTAGTAATTCATCATTTTTTATTGTTACCGCAGACCACGCTTTCCCCTTATCGGTTAGACCGGTTTTACGTATGGCAATTGCTCCAAGAAGTTCACCTTCTTTTCCGGCAATACAGCAAATATCAAATTCTTCTCCATCGATGACTTCCTGAATAATAATAGGCATTCCCCATTTAACACGCATTTTTTGAAATGCATTTTCAGCTTCATTGATAGTTCTGCATTTTTCAGCATCGTAAAAAACACCCTTAACCATGACGGGAAAACCAAGTTCTTCAACAGCTGCTGAAAATTGACCCGATTCCCGGATGACAATCGTTTTTGGAGTCAAAATAGATCGGAAGAGCGTCGTGTAGGGAAAGAGTGTAGATCTCGGTGGTCGCCGTATCATTAAAAAAAAAAGAAAACATAAAAAAAAAAAAAACAACAGTCTTTGTCCACCACTACTCCCCCACTAGTCTTCCGCTCTATCACCCGC
>CAJVYU010000045.1 GCA_913009735.1 uncultured Fidelibacterota bacterium | reverse complement strand
AGCCCGCAGATGCGGGACCAAATTGTGTTTAGCAAAAGTTCGAGCATGTTTTGGCTTGATGCCCCGCTGAAGCGGAAAGTTAATTAAAATTTTAGCCATAAACAATTTGGTTTAGCGCCTTTGTTCAAGCACATTTACTTTGGATCGGGAGTCCCGAATTTTTCCGGGACGAAGATACAAAGTTCCGCTTTCGCGGAATGTGCTTGAACGGTTTAAATATGGTGCGTTTAGCATTTCAACGCTCCAATTTTTCAAATTCCCACTATGTTTATTTATTGCTATCATCTTCATTATTAGCACTATCTGCCAAATGCACTATATTTGTTGTTGTGGTGTCGTCATTTCTCATTATCAATTATATACACCGTTCCTTTTCCTTTACCAACACTCATTATTATTTGCTCTTTTTTCATATACTGCAAATCTTTTTTTATAGTATTAATATTTATGTTTTCAAATCTTTTTGCCAAGTCAGATATTTTCAAAGGTTGATTCTTCGTTAAGTAAGATTTTATCTCCTTTTGTCTTTCATTTAAATATCCACCTTTTGATTTAAATAGATCATATTTTGTGTCAAGTCTTTGTGTTAAAACATTTAGTTTATCAAGAAAATACAATATCCATTTAGAAACATTTTCATTTTCATTATTTCGGTTTTTCTGCCCCTCCATTAATGCTTGATAATACTCTTTTTTTGTTTTTTCGATCAAGTTTTCAAAGGATACATATTGAATAAACATATAATCTTTTTGAAGCAAAACAAGAGTAGTCAATAATCTTGATAATCTTCCATTTCCATCTTGGAATGGGTGAATTGACAAAAATTCATAAACAAGATTTGCAACAATAATTAAAGGGTGTATCTCTTTTTTCTCAAATTGAGTATTTATCCAATTAATCAAATCATTCATTTCATTATGAACCAAATGAACTTCTGTTGTGTTAAAAATAACTTTTTGTATTCCGCCCGGATAATGTGCAACAACTTTGTTTGAAAGAGATTTATACTGTCCGCGATGTCTTGTGTCTTTATCGCTGTATCGCAATAAATTTTGGTGTAATTGTTTTATGTAGTTTTCTGATAGCTTGATGTTGTCATAATTTTCATAAATAATCTCCAATGTGTCATAATAGCCAATAACTTCCTGTTCGTCTCTTGTTTTTAGTTTAGCTATTTTGACATTTTTTAAAAGTTCTTCAATCTCTTTGTCTGTAAGAGTTCCGCCTTCAATTCTTGTTGAAGAACCTATACTTTCAATTGTGGCTATTTTTCTTAATTCTTTTAGATAAATATTTTCTTGTTTTTCAATACTATTCCATTTGCCTTTGTATAAGTCGATTTGAGAAATCAGATTTAATATTTTCTGATTTGTTTGAAAATCAAAGTTTAGTTTATTTATATATTTATCCATTAGTTATCCGTATTTTATCTGAATGTAAATATATATTCATTTCATAATTTATCCAAATAATATCTATATATTATCTGATTTCCGTTTTCTTTAATGCACCACATCGTTAGGCATTGTATTTTTTATCAAATCGCATTCTTTTCCAATACATTCAACTTTATAATTACAATTTGTTAAAGCAACTGGACAGTAATATTTTTTATCAATAATGCAGGTTTTTTTAAAGTCAGAATTTTCGTTCCCTTTTATTAATCCAATCGGACATATATCACAATTGTTATTTTCACACATTCTTGGAACAAAATCAAATGTTATATCAAATTGTTCAGGGTAACTATTACCCAAATAGTCTTTGTTCTTTTCAAAAAAATCACGGAGAATTTTATTTAGGCTCTTTTTAGATTTTTCATATTCAGTGTTTTCAAGAATGCAATTTCTGAATTTAGAGTTGTTATTCCACACATCGCCGGGTAATTCAAATTGTTGAAACGATTTTAATGAAAACAGTTCTAATTTTTCAAAGTCAATATTTTCTTCTCTTAACGCACTTTTAAAATATGAATTAAATTCTGGTGATTTGAAAAAATCTCTTAAACTACACCAAGCCCTTTTCTGATTAAATATTGTTTCTTTTTTGAAATTCAGAAATTCTTTTTCGAAACTTTCTGTTAATATCCCTTTGACTTTTATTACTCTATTTTTTGATTTATTTAAGTTTTCTTCAAAGTCTGCAATATTTGATTTGCATGGCTGCCCAATCTCAAAATAAGTCAAAAGATAAAGTGAAAATAAAATACGTTGTATTAAATCATCTTTTTCCCTGTATTTTTTTATTTGAACTGCGATATAATTAGTCAATGAAAAATTATATTCTCGTAAAATATCAAATGTGAATAGAATCGAATAATAATCAGAAGGATAATATCGTGGAGTAAATTCAACCATATCTGTTTCATTGTATCCATACGATTTTTTTAATATTGAATTACCGCCTACTATTGAATTACTTATAAAAGTATAACCATCTTTCCTGTTTTTCTTTATAAAACTATTTGGAAAGTTTGGGTTTAATAAGTTCAAATCGCCATTTTTCTTATAATTATCTGTTAATTCGGAAAAAACAAATCCCCCGACTTCCCAAATTCGTTCAAATGCCATTTGTCTATCTGATATATAACAAAGCCAATGTGTCAGTAGTTTTGTATCATAATTAAGGTCTGTTTTATAAAAGTTTATCAAATTGTAATTAGAAATCGAATTCCAACGAACTTCGTCATAAAATGGTATTATTTGAAATATTTCCTTTAACATTCGTAACTCTCTTTATATAATGCCTAACAAAGGCGCTAAACCCAATTATTACGATTAATGAGATTAGGCTTTGAGTTATAATTGTTTTTAACCATGATGTCATGCGTAAAACTGAACTATTAAAGATCGCAAAGCAAAAACTTACTAAATTATAGTAAACGTACAATTGATTCTTATTTGTCTGCTGTAAATCATTTTGCAAATTGGTTAATCCAAAAAAAATTACAACTATAAGTGACAGGGTGGTTGAAAAATATTTATTTGAATGAGTCCACTCCGAAAAGGTCAAATTTAGTTCAATTTTGTAACGTAGTGCGGACATTCTTGTCTGCACACCGACAGACAGGAATGTCTGTCGTACAGTTTAAATGATGAAATTTATTTAATTACGACCTTTTTGGATCGGACTTATGAAATTAAAAGAAAATAAAAAACGATCTATTTCTGCAATGAAGCAATCTATTGCAGCGATAAAATTTGTTTTTTCGGAAGTTTTAGAACAAAAAGTACAGGATGTTTTAAATATCCGTTTTCGAAAAGAGGAAAAAATTCCGGTTGTTTTATCAGAAAATGAAGTGACTGGTTTTTTGAACTCAGTTGAAAATATCAAACATAAATATATCTTAATGACCATTTATTCTCCCGAAATTCGATTAAATGAACTCTTATTCTAACTAGTCTTGACCCTAATTTTATTTACCCCGTCATTTATGGCGGGGGTATGTTAAAAACCAACCACCGTGGGCTTCAGCCCAATAATAAGATTCGTTTTGTTCCGGGATACCTGTCCGCCACCTCTTAATATTTTTCAAATGGGGCAGGCGGGAATCCCCTTATTGCTTGTATATCAGTATCCCCCCGCCATAAATGACGGGGTAATTATTTCAATATTACGAACGTTTTGGACAGATGTGATGTGTTGATGCATTCATCATTTGTATCATGAAACTAAAATAAAATATTGGTATAATTGCAGTTACTAATTAAAGGCTTTTCATTGTATTTCCTCATCAAAATAATGAAACGTCCATGAAAAATAAACTATTGAACTATGGCTGAAATTATCATTAATCAACTGACCCGGGACGAATTGGAATCCAGGAACGTTTTTCAGTGGCCAATTTGGGAATGCGAAATATCTGAATTTCCCTGGACGTATTCTGAAAAAGAATCCTGTTTGATTCTCGAAGGTGAAATTGAAATCAAAACGGATTACAAGGTGGTTCACATTAAACAGGGAGATTTTGTTGTGTTTCCGGCTGGATTAAGCTGTATATGGAAAGTAACATCTCCCGTTTGTAAACATTATAATTTTGGATAAATATGATTAAAGTAGACTGGCGAATATTATTAATACTGGGAATCGGCATGCTGATCGGTTCCGGGGTAACTTTTTATTGGGGTTACCAACTAAAAGTTGAATCAGAACCATTCAGCCACATCTGGATATTGGCGCTGGGCTTCGCCTGGGTGGGGAGTGATTTAATTCAAAAAGCCGTCAATAAAAAAACAAAACAAAACCAATAAAATTCCACCCCTTTATTAAATTGGCAATGTTTGTTCGTAATAGAATACCCCCAACTGTCGCTGCGACAGCGGCAGACAAGCTTATTATCTCCCGACATGCGACATTGGTCAATGTCGAATTCGGGGAAAATGAAATGAAGAAGGGGTATTAAACATTGAACATGCTCTTTTAATGATAGGATTAACACTTGTCCGTTCCTCAGACGGATATGCCGGAGCGTAATATAATAATTTCTCAAAACCCATGAGACAAACTGTATTTAATTATCTTAATACGTTTGATCCTTTCAATATATTCGGTACAGAACATATTATGGCGAATATCGTCTCATTATTAATCATTATTATTTTGCCATTATATGCTAAACGTAAACTCAATGAAAAAACCCAACATACAGTAGGCAAGGTGATTGGATGGCTGGTTTTCAGCAATTATATCATATGGGTCGGTCTTGAGGCCATTGCCGGTACGTTTGATATTACACTCCATTTGCCTGTCCATCTTTGTCGGTTTGCTGATTTAGTCTTACCTCTTGTGATGGTGTGGCGGAGTTACTTTGTTTATGAAATTTTATTCTTTTGGGGCTTTTCAGGTATGCTGCAAGCAGCTATTACACCAGATATAGCTGCAGGATTTCCGCACTTTCATTATTTTCGGTTTTGGATAGGGCACCAAGGATTGATTTTAGCATTGGTTTATGCAACGGTTGTATATGAAATGAGACCAACATTCAAGAGTCTTATCAAAGCGTTCATTGGACTAAATATATTCCTGGGTGTTGCCGCAATGGTAAATATGGCGATTGATGCTAATTATTTCTGGATTTGCAGTAAACCTATTAATCATATTGGAGAACGGATACCAACACTTTTGGATTATTTAGGACCTTGGCCTTGGTATATTCTTACCGCTGAATTTGTTGCTTTGATTCATTTTGGATTGGCTTATAGTCCGATCTATTTTATCAATAAACGTAAGAGTAAAAGATGAATAAAAATCTAGCTTTCGCCATTTTTATAGGTATTGCTATTGCATTGATCATAGTGAATAAACAGAAAGAAGAAAAAATGTTTCAACCCCCTATTGCAGAGAAGATTCCACATAGAACGACGATCCATGGTTATGATCTTGTAGATAATTACTATTGGATGCGTTTATCCGATGAACAAAAGCTGGCAAAAATTCCCGATGAGCAAACGCAAAAAGTGTTGGATAATCTACAGGCAGAAAATGACTATAAAGATGCCAAACTAAAGCATACAGAAAAATTCCAGGAAAAGTTATTCAATGAAATTGTAGGACGGATAAAAAAAGATGACGAATCCGTGCCTTATTTTGATAATGGTTATTGGTACTATACCCGTTATGAAAAGGGAAAAGAGTATCCAATTCATTGTCGAAAAAAGGAACTATTAGAAAATCCTGAAGAAATCTTGATTGATGTTAACAAGTGGGCAGAAGGTTATGATTATTTTTCATTAACAGGTCTGGCTGTAAGCCCGAACAATAAATATTTGGCATTTAGCGTAGATACATTGAGCCGGCGCATCTATACAATTAAAGTTAAGGATTTAGAAACAGGAGAAATCCTTCCTGATGAAATTAAGAGTACTCAAGGCAGTGCTGCATGGGCGAATGACAATCAAACTTTCTTCTATACAACAAAGAATGAAGTCACACTTCTGTCAGAATATATTGATAGGCACAAGCTGGGGACACGACAATCTGAAGACGTTAGAGTCTATACTGAAAAAGATAATTCATTTTACATTGGAGTCTATCGTTCAAAATCTGATAAATACATTATCATTTATAACAGCAGCACTCTTGTGAGTGATTATCGCATTTTGGAAGCCGATAATCCGGAAGGTGAGTTTCGTTCATTTTCCCCGCGGGATACTGAACATGAATATTTCATTGAACATTACAAAGATAAGTTTTATATCGTCACCAACTGGGACGCAATCAACTTTAGGTTGATGGAAACGCCGGAGGATGCGACATCCAAGGAAAATTGGACAGAAGTGATAGCTCATCGTAATAACGTTTTGTTAAGCAGTATTGACGTATTTGAAAATCATTTAGTCATTAGCGAACGGAAAGACGGTTTTCGTCAACTGCGTATCATTGATCAACGAACCGGAAATGAACATTATATGGATTTTGGTGAAGCGGTCTACGCAGCATATACGCTCACCAATATGAGCTTTGATACGAATGTTTTAAGGGTCGGATTTACATCAATGAAAACACCCTTTTCAACGTTGGATTATAATATGGATACACGTGAATCCACTCTATTAAAACAAACAGAAGTTGTGGGTGGTTACCAGGCAGATGATTATGAAACAGAGCGATTATTTGCCACTGCACGGGATGGGAAAAAAATCCCGATTTCCATTGTGTATAAAAAAGGATTCAAGAAAAATGGTAAAAGCAATCTTCTCCTATATGCTTATGGCTCCTATGGTGCAACAATGGATCCAACATTTAGCATGACCAGATTGAGTTTATTAGACCGGGGATTTGCATTTGCAATCGCTCATGTACGAGGTAGTCAGACCTATGGTCGCCCATGGTATAACGATGGCAAAATGTTTAATAAAATGAATACATTTACCGATTTCATTGACTGCAGTAAATATCTAATTGAGGAAAATTATACCAATGAGGACCACTTGTTTGCTATGGGCGGAAGTGCCGGCGGCTTATTGATAGGTGCTGTAGTAAATATGGCACCGGAGTTATATCAGGGTGTTGTCGCAGCAGTTCCATTTGTTGACGTCATTAACACCATGCTGGATGAAACCATTCCATTAACGTCCAATGAGTGGGATGAATGGGGAAATCCAAAGATTAAAGAAGAATTTGAATATATTTTGAGTTATTCTCCATATGACAATGTGAAAGAACAGGACTACCCCAACATGTTAGTGACAACTGGATATTTTGATTCTCAAGTCCAGTACTGGGAGCCTCAGAAGTGGGTGGCTAAGCTCCGCGATATGAAAACAGATAATAATTTATTGCTTATGCACGTCAATATGGACGCAGGTCATGGAGGAAAATCCGGTCGTTTTCGCCGTTACCGGGAAGTGGCGCTGGAATATGCATTTATTTTTGATCTGGTTGGGATTAAGCGATGATGAATAAAATTTTTTCCAAACTCCTAATCCCAGTCATACGCCGGGATTTTGCTCTGCTCAACCTAATTCTGATTCTAATTCTGATCCCGACCGAAACAAACGGTCAGCAGCGAAACAGGTTTTTTTGGGATGGTGGTGATTGGAAGCGTGTCAATCAACTGGCCAATAACAATCTGGATATGGAATACCGCATTAAAGCGGCATATGTGAATGGTGTGTTGGATGGACGATTATTTTATTATTTAAAAACCTGGTCAGTTGAACAGGGCTTTGCGGACAGTCTGTATGCTGAAACGATTGATTATTTAAGTCCCAGGGAAATAGTTCGTTCACTTGACAATTTTTATTCAGATCCGTTAATGGTTTATGTTCCTGTTCCGTCAGCCATGATCATTGCCAATATGTACGGAGAACGGATTCCATTGAAAATCATTGATGCTTATGTTCAACAGACAAAATTTTGGATTAATGATCTGCTCTTAAGGATGGATGAGGAAAGTCCTGCGGAATTGCTTGAAGGGAAGCTTAAGAAGCATTTAGAGAAGGAAAAAGTAAGAAGGAAGAAGTAATAAGTAAGAAGGAAGAAGTAATAAGGAATAAGTAAGAAGGAAGAAGTAAGAAGGAAGAAGGAAGAAGTAATAAGGAATAAGGAATAAGGAAGAAGTAAGAAGGAAGAAGGAAGAAGTAATAAGGAATAAGGAATAAGGAAGAAGTAAGAAGGAAGAAGGAAGAAGTAATAAGTAAGAAGGAAGATGGGAATTTAATTTTTCTCCTTATCCAACTTCCGAATCCTTATCCAACCTCCTAATCCACTCTATAAAACCCAATCTCCGGATGATAAGTATACACACGATAATCCCCGGAAAAAGTAATTTTGCTGATATGGAATTTGTAAATCGGAAATGGTTTTACCAGGTCTAATATTATGTTTCGAGAAACAGTCCGGTTATGGGGAAGGGCAGGATCGTTGGGTCCAATAATGATCATTCTCTTTTCTATTAATGTTTCCCCGTTATCCAATAAAAAAACTAAAAATCCTTCCAAATGATTGATTGTGCGTTTGGATTCGTTATCAATTTGGACAATAATACTAACCAATTTTTCATCTATCACCCGTGGACGCACATCAATTGTGATGGGTTTTGCAGCAAAAAGTCCGGTAAGTATGATTAAGAAACACAGCTTTTTCATGTGTAAACTTCGTGAACGTTTTTGAAATAGAAAAGAAAAACTCTGCAACAAATTTTATTATGTTTTGTACAATGTGAAACGTATGAACGAAGATCAATTTCGACAAACACTTGCCAAATTAGACGATTCATTTTTATTGAGAAAAATTGGGCAAATTGATGGTGCATGGATTGCCACGGGCCGGCTAATGACCGGATCAGGTTTAGATGACGTCCGACACGTTTTAAATAAAGAACCGTTTGAGTACAACGTAACCTCCGTTGAGGGTGAGATCGTTATCAGAGGCACTGGAAAAAGTGATGTTGTCTTCCGCATTCCAAAAATTTCAAAGCTGCACATGGGCTTGTTTATTGCAACAGTGCTAACCACACTCCTTGCGGGAGCCATCATGGAAGGAGCAGACCTTTTATCCAATCCACTCTCGATTGCAAAAGGGATACCATTTTCATTTACATTGCTCTTAATCCTGGGGTGCCACGAATTTGGACATTACTACTACGCCATGAAACATAATGTGGATGCTACGCTGCCATATTTTATTCCTGCGCCGCCATTTTTATTCCTCATTGGTACGTTTGGTGCATTCATTAAGATTAAATCACCCATTTATAAACGCGATGCATTGTTGCAAATTGGTGCAGCCGGACCGATTGCCGGGTTTATCATTGCTGTACCGGCATTGATTATTGGATTGATGCTTTCAAATGTAGTGGATGTTAGTGGTGGGGAGGTGGGTATCATATTAGGAGATTCAATTCTCATGAAAATTCTCACATTCATGATCTATCCCGGCTTACCGGATGGAAAAGATATTTTACTTCATCCGGTTGCCTTTGCCGGCTGGATTGGATTGCTGGTGACTATGCTGAATTTGTTACCGATAGGTCAATTGGACGGTGGACATATTGCCTATGCAGTACTTGGCAAAAAACATGATCTTGTTGCTAAAATCGCCTTTTTTGCTCTCATTCCGCTCAGCTTTCTATCGCTTAATTGGCTGGTATGGGGCATCTTAATTCTTATTCTTATGCGGACAACAAAACATCCCCCAATCCATGATATCTTATCACCACTTTCCAAAGAGAATAAAATAATCGGATACATCTGTTTAAGTATATTTATTTTATGTTTTATCCCTGTACCATTTCAACTTTCCCAATGAGATTATTTTTTACATTCGTTTTATTAAATACATTATTTGGTCAAGCCCGGGTCGGTGAGTGGGAAATCTTTACATCACCACTGGAAATCGCTGATCTGGTAGAATTAGACTCCCTGTTGGTTTGTGCAACAAATGGGGGAATCCTGGTGTATGATCGTGATTTAAATTCGTTCGATACCTACACAAAATTGGATGGTTTAATGAATACGGATTTGGCAGTAATTAACATTGATCCATATAATCAAATATGGGTTGGCGGTTCATCGCCAAATGGAATTATTCAGATTTTGGATGAATCATTTTCCGTCCGGAAAACATTCGATATGGATTTGACGGAGATTACTGATTTTGCCATAACGGATTCGATTACATTCGCAGCATTTTTACAAAATCAGGATTGGGGTATCATGGAATTCCGTAAAGGCGATCAGCAATATTTTTATAAGGACGTATATAATAATTGGCCAGTTACGTTAAATCAGATAACGGGAATTGTTTTGGATGGTGAAAAACTTTTTGTCGGAACGGATCAGGGTTTGTTTATTGGTGACTGGAAAAATACCAATTTGAAAGATCCGACCAATTGGGTTCAGCATAGTACGTTAACCGGAAATATAACGGTCTTTCGTCGATATAATAATGTCATATTCATTCTCATGGATAAAGATATTTATTCATTTGACTTGGAATCAACAGACACTGAATTGATTTGGGATTATTATCATGATTCTTATTTATTGAATGATATTTTATTAGATCAGGATGGTAAAGTGTGGGGGATACTGAACAACACATTTATTAAGATCAATTCTACTCCACCGGGATGGTCAAAAAGTCTTAGAGAAAGGCTGATGCGAATTTTTAGTCTGGAGGATGGAATTAAAGTGGTTGGGACAACAACTGGATTACTATTTCTGGATGAAGACAGTCGTTCGTTCACAAGGCAAAAGCCAAACGCCATGGTCACAAACGAAGTATCTGCAATTCATGTGTTAAATGATGGACGCCTTGTCGCCGGATCAAGAAAAGGATTGATGATTAAGGAACGGGAAGGATGGAGGAATATTGTCGGTATTAACGGAAATGAATTAATCATTCATGAAAACAGGGATTATTCCAGATTTGTTGCTGACACTATCCCGGTTCATTTTTCAAATTACATTGCGGATATTGAAGAAGGTCCTGATGGTCTGTTGTACTGTGGCTTACGCGGGACATACCCGGAACCCCGGCGTCATGGAGGAGGGATTCTTATTATCGATATTGATGATCCAGCGAATTTTACGTTAATTGACACAAACCATTTGGATTACTTTGAAGATGAATACATGATCGTCAAAGACATTGCCAAAGACCCCTTTGGAAATCTGTGGATTGCCGATACCTATGCCACAAACAAATTTCAGCCCCTAAAAGTGCTGAAGACCGACGGTACATGGGGCTCTTTTAGCGTGCAGGAATCTGGCAACACATTGAGTCTTACACCGAATTCTATTGATTTTGATTCCTGGGGCAGAGTATGGATTGGATCGTTTGAAGATAATAACAATGTGGGCGGAGCTCAAAACGGTGGTGTTACCATGCTGGATTATACAGGAGATCCTGCCAATCCGGAAGAGACGGAATGGACAAATGTTAGCGTAAATACTGATGCATCAACAAATACCGTATGGTCATTGGGTGTCAATAGTAATGATGTTTTATATTTATTATCGCCTAAAGGGTTAATTGGCTTAACACTGCAATTTTCAAATAATGATCCCGTTCGGCAATATAGCTTTACGTATTACCCGAATATTTCATTTGGTGCGGGGTCAAAATTGAGAATTGATCCAAGGGATAATGTCTGGGCTTGTTCGTCTTCTAAAGGGGTATATGTACTGACATCTTCAGCGACGTTTTGGCCGGATATAAACGGGATTACAGAGGACAACAGCTTTTTGCTCTCTAATGCAGTTTCATCTGTAGCGTTTGACAGAAAAGAGGGTTTAGCCTATATCGCCACTCAAAAAGGGATAAATGTTCTGAAAATTCCATTCGCAGAAAAGAATAAAACTTATTCATCAGCCACTGTATTTCCCAGCCCATTCCATGTGCCCAATAAAGTTCCGTTAACCATTGATGGATTAATGGATAACTCATCCTGTAAAATAATGACTCTTACCGGCCGGGTTTTGAAGACGATTAAATCCAGACCGGAGGTGGAAGGTTTCCAGGCATTCTGGGATGGGAAAGACGAGTTTGGAAATTGGGTTGGAACAGGAGTATACCTTATTGCATTGTATGATGAAAATGGGGCATCTTCATTTTTAAAAATTGCAGTTATTCGTCATTAAATGGTTATCAGGACAGTCAAGAATACAATCAAAGTTGTTATCGGTGTCATCCTGGTCATCATCGGGATCATTGGTGGTTTTATACCCATTTTCCAGGGATGGATCTTTGGAATACCGGGATTACTATTATTGAGCTCTGTTTATCCGCCGTTACGAAAATGGGTGGAACATGTGAAAGAAAAAATTAAGAACAAAAAAATGACTGATTAACTCTTTTCCAGTGGCGGCTTCAGAGTACAGCGTCTGGTCCTTTGAACCGATGAATGAAAATTATATACGTAACTAATTGTGGGTTATGTTTACATTATTACATGTTGGGTTTTGTGAAAATAATGATGGAGTGTTAGTAAACGCGCAAAAAATAAGATAAAAATATAAACGAATGACCTGAGAAAATTATCCGATAAATTAATAATTAACTATAGGAGTCATGATGAAAATAATAAAGATTTATTGCTTATTGTTTGCGATAAGAGTGTTCGCATGGTATCCGGATTATACTGTCATGGCAACTGATTTTGTCCTGCCCTATGATTTTCTAAAACCCACGAGTTTTCAAACGGTAGGGCTAGAAACGTTGGGGGAACATTTTCTATATTTATCTCGAAATCCAGTGGATGATATATTCCAGAATCCCGCATACTTGGGATCGAATAAAGGGCAGTTTATTTATGTTGATATAGCGGGCGAATACTTCAACCGTGAACAAGAAAGTAAAGTGAGGCCAATGAATGTTTACTATGAGAAAGATTTGGCCTCCACAGATATAATACAGCCTCCTTATTATTGGTCTCCTTATCGAGATACCAATGAACAAACAGAAGATGAACCTTTGGTGTCATTATTTTACACTCTCAAGATTGGCGGAAAATCAAAGCCCATTGGTTTAGGGTTCAGTTATGAATATTTTTTTGATCAACTGGAATTTTATCAACCATATTGGTATTGGTACGGCTGGTGGGGATATGATGCATTTGGTGGTTCTTTCGGTTCAGAAAGGGCGAATCAATATCCAGATCGATTGGTTGATTTCAATGACAATACACTCACAGATAGTGGTCACAGAATAAACACATTCCTTTCTTATGATATTACTAAATCACTCACGGCAGGATTACGGTATGGAATACTCAACAAAAATTCTGATGGTAATTATACAAATATTAACAGGCGCACTGATATTGTGTTGTATGATGATTATTCATATTCATATTATGATGAAGTTCTGATTCACCAGGATCAGAAATACGCTATGTCGGACGTATCATTTGGATTATTATGGAACAAAAATGAATCCAATTTGGGGATAACTATCGGTTACAATCTTGGAGAAATCAACCGTAACTATTTGGAAACGGATACATCCAATTATATCAGTTATAATTTTTATGGTCCGGATACTAATAATTATGATGATTTTAAAACCCACAGTTCATCTATATCTGATAAAGAATGGAATTATAACGGAAATACACTGTATGGCAATCTTCACGGTAAATATAAGTTAAATAAAGATGCGACTATTAATTGGTCAATGAATAGTGAAAATCGTACTGCCGATTTGATTGAAGAGGAATTGATGAACCGCTACAGTTATTATAAAAGTTATAATTATTCTACGTGGGATAGTACTATTTGGAAATCATCAAATATATCTTTTGCTCGTATTGATCGTTCAGGGAGCGGAGAATATTCCTTTAAGCGCAATCGTTTCAGTATAGGTGTTGATTTGATTGTATCACCAAAAATCCGTTTTATCGGCGGTTTTGTCATAGATCACCGCTCCGATAAAAAAAATGCAAATGAACCGCTGATCGGACGTAAATATTCGGCATATGAAGGAAATAAATACGATGAATTTTCAACTCATACCTGGGATCAAAATGATGATAAACGTTATTTATGGTATCGGAATGATTTAAATCGTATAGTTGCGGTTCCGACCGGGTTTATTTTCCGAGCGAGTGAACAAGTGGAGGTAAGGTTGGGCATTACAAAAATATTCGAAAAAGTGGATATTGATGAAGGATATGATCTTATTGTTAATCACGAAACAATAACTCAAACGGAAAATGATACCAGTATAACTACCAGTAAATCTGACTATGTTGAAGGTTATACATTTCCCGGCATACAAAATTTCAACAGTAAATTTCTTTTTAATGCCGGTGTTTCAATTAAATATCATGACCGGGTTCGAATTACCTGTGCAATTAAAGAATCCCTTTTTAAACCGAGTTATTTTAAAATCAGCGCAGAACTCATTTTTTGACCCCAACCTTTGCTGCGACTACGGCAGGCAAGCTTTGTGTTTCCCCTATTAGCGAAAGCGCAGGGGGAAAATTTGGCGATAGTCCGGTTGCTTTCTCCCCTGTAAGAGGGGAGAATTAAAGTGGGGTTTATAAAATAGGTATTTTGGATTATTCGCTCAACTCTCTTCTGTTTGTGGTATTGAAATAATAAGGGGATTGTTTTTTGAATAGGTGGAAAAATCTGTCCAAAACTGTCCTTGATCGTCGAAAAGCATAAATTATTTTATCAAAAATATGTTAAAACTAATTTATTATGGACAGCACTGAAATGTATGACTCTAACCCACTAAGGGTAGAAAGCTCGATGGAATTAAAATAATTATGTTTGTTTTATATACTCGGGTATGATCCCGAATTCTAATTCTAATTCCTCCGCAATATTCATTATCATCATTTTCCGTTCATGATGATGCATAAACGCACTTTTCATAGCAATAATTGTCATTTCCCTGAAATCATGCAGCCCAAAGCCAAATAATTTCCTGGATAAATGAAATTCATCTGTCAATGTTGTGCCGGACATGAGACGATTGTCAGTGTTCAGGGTGACACGAATACCCTGATTGTAATAATATTTGATTGGATGGTATTTCAAGGAACGGATCGATTTCGTTTGCCAGTTGGAGGTGAGACAGATTTCCAGGGGAATTCGATGATCAATAACGTAATTCATTAAATCTTTATCTTCTTTTAATCGTGTACCATGCCCTATTCGATGGGCTCCGCAGTAATGGATCGCTTGATGAATCGATGCAGGACCAAACGCTTCTCCGGCGTGGATAGTGGCGTTGATATTATTGTTTAAAATCATATAGAAAGCATCTCGATGATCCTTCGCCGGAAAATTTTCTTCAGCACCGGCAAGATCAAATCCAACCACACCTCTGTTTTTGTAGCGCACCGTTAGATCTGCGAGTTTTAAAGATATTTCAGCTGAAATATTTCGAATACCGCAAACGATAATACCGGACTTAACTCCAAAATCATTTTCCGCTTTTTTTAACCCTGCCCGAACGGCGTCAACCGAATCAGCCGGCGTCAAATCTTTTTGGTTATGAAGAATAGGTGAATATCGTATTTCGATATAGCGGACATTCTCTTTTGCAACATCTTCGATCAATTCATAGGCGCATCTCTCCAGGCTTTCCCATGTTTGCATCACGCTTAATGTTATATCAAATCGAGCCAGGTAATCCTCCAGGGATCCCCTGGTTTTGCCTAAAACCAGAATATTTTCAAGGTCTTCGGCATTGGATGCAGGGAGAGTTACTTTATCTTTCTGCGCCAAATCCAATATTGTACTTATACGCAGGCTTCCGTCCAGATGGCAATGCAGCTCAACTTTGGGGAGTCTTCGAAGGAGAGACTTGGTTATTTTCATTTTTTAGTCACTGTTTTAAATAACCAGAAAAGAATACCAAGAAATGCCACCGGGCCCAGCAATTCAAAACCGCTGATGGCCGGCCACCAATCTTTATTGCCGGTGAGAAAAATCGGAACGGCAACCAGAATGCCCATGAGTGCTTCCCCGGTTATGAGTCCACTGGCCAGCAGCAGGCCTTGCTTTTCGGATGCTTTGGAACCACCGGCTTGTTTGCCCAAATGATTGATCATGCCACCGACAAAAATGGGAACAGTTAATTCGATAGGTAAATAAATACCGACTGCTACTGCCAGAACGGGAATGCGAAAGTCTGAACCGCGCTTTTCCTGGCGAATATCCAACAGGATGATTATAATGGCAACGATGGCGCCGACGTAGACAAAGTTCCAGGGGAGATTACCGGAAAAGACACCATCGGCGACGGACTTCATAAGCGTGGCCTGGGGAGCCGATAACGTAGGGGATCCTATAACATAAGCTGTGTGAAGAATATCAAGTACAAGGCCGAGGACGATAGCTGCGCTAATCGTCCCGACTATTTGCATCACCTGCTGTTTCCAGGGTGTGGCGCCAACGATGTATCCTGTTTTCAAATCCTGCATATTATCTCCGCCAATGGCCGCTGCACAGCACACCACGGCTCCAACCATGATGGCTCCGGCAGCGCCAACTCCGGAATCAGCACCAAGCAATACCAGTAACAATAATGAAGTAAAGAGAATGGTGGCGATAGTGACGCCGGAGATTGGGTTGTTGGACGATCCCACCACACCGGCCATGTATGCAGCAACAGCGGAAAAGAAAAAACCAAAAATGCCCATTACAACCGTTAGCAATGCGGCAATACCTACGGACTTGAGTATGCCAAGGTATAATAAGAAAACAGGAATTAACATGACTAACAAAACAAGACCCACATAAGTAATGGGTATATCTCTTTCTTCCCTGGGTACCTCGCCGCCACTATTGGTATGTTTAACAGCATCCATACTGGCTTTAATACCCAGGATCAGTGGTTTGAATAATTTTATCAGTGACCAGATACCGCCAATCACCATGGCGCCGACGCCCATATAACGAATTTTTGTATTCCAAATAGTCCAGGCAGCATCCATCGGTTCGCCTTCAAAACCATTGATGGCAGAATAGATCGGGATGGCAACTAACCAGGAAATAAGTCCACCTGCGACGACAAGGATTCCGATATTTCTACCAACAATATATCCAACGGATATCAGTGCCGGAGATAGGTTTGATCCCAGCCCAAATATGGAATTCCCAATGGTTGTAGCTCCTTCAATAACCGCATGCCACATGGCAAATCCCTGTTCAGCTATTTTCATGGCTCCGCCGGCCAGTCCCGCGTAGGCAATCGTTTTAAGACCACTCTTGGCATTTGCATCTTTACTGGTTCGGGCTTCGTCCCCGGCTTTGAGAACTTCTGCTGTCGCAATTCCTTCGGGATATTGCAGTTTTGCCGTGACGATTAGCGCTCTACGTAATGGAATGGTAAACATGACACCAATGATTCCGCCAATGGCAGCTATCTTTGCCACTTCCAAATAATCAAATGTTTGCCAGTATCCCAGCAATACGAGTGCAGGGAGAGTAAAAATTACACCGGCTGCCAGAGATTCTCCGGCAGAGGCAGCTGTTTGTACAATATTATTTTCAAGTATGTTTGATTTTTTGAATAAAGATAAAACTCCCATGGAAATAACCGCTGCCGGTATGGAAGCGGACACTGTCATTCCTGCAAAAAGACCCAGATATGCATTGGCTCCGGCAAGGATCATGGAAAGGACAATACCTAATAAGACTGCTTTTACGGTTATTTCTGGAAGAGGTTTATGGTTAGACATCCGGTTTCCTTGATTTATTATCGTATAAGATAGACAGGAAACTTATTGTCCATCAAGATATTGATAACTGGTGAGTGGTAACGGGTGAGCGGTGATGGGTAAACTGGTGAAGGGTTTATCATTGTAAATCAATGCATAGGTAACCCATAGTCATATAATATGATTGAACGAGGTCTCCAGACCTCGAGAGTTGTCGATAGCCAATCAAAAGGCAAAGCGAGCGGTTGAGAGCCTGCTTGCCGATGTGGGTAACTGGTCCCGACACTCCGCGTACGGGATATCTGTTCCTCTTCGATAATTGGTAGCTGGTGGATTGGTAAATGTATGGTGGATGACTCAATGAGTACGAATTTTTCCATTCATTCATTCAAATGTTCTGTCATTGTTTCGGGAATTGGTTTAATTTTAAGAACATCGAACTGGGTGCTATTCCGAATAAGATGGAATTGCTGAGATAACACCCTTGAACCTGATCTGGATAATGCCAGCGTAGGAAAAACAATGAAACATTTTATTTACCTTACACTTTTTCTTTTTGCATCTGCATGCTTGTACTCTCAAGTCAGCGGATTAGTCGCCGATGCTGAAACCAATCAACCCATTCTCGGGGTAAACGTAACCGGTGAATCTTCAGGAACATCCACCGATAAACACGGCCGATTTTTCATCGATTTGCAGGAGGGAGAAGAACTGACCTTTTCCCATATTGGTTATAAAAAAGTAATGGCTGTCGCAAAGGACGGAATGAAAATCCAACTGCATGCGATTGTGTTAAAAAGTGATGAAATTATTGTAAAGGCGGGATTGACGGCGGAAACACTACAGAGATCAACATCCAGTGTGACAGTATTAAATACTGCATCCATAAAACGGGCTGACGGAAGTCATTTCCAGGATGTGATGGAAACCATTCCAAATTTGAATGCAGCGGGAGGGACCAGCCGCCCCCGTTATTTTCAGATTCGCGGTATTGGGGAACGGAGTCAATATTTTGCAGAAGGACCGCCCAATTTTTCTGTTGGATTTATTATAGATGATATCGATATGAGTGGACTGGGCATGGTCGGACTTCTTTATGATTTAGAACAGATTGAAGTGTTTAAAGGACCTCAATCGTCTATTTTTGGTCCCAACGCTTTAGCGGGTCTAATCAGCATGAAATCTACAGATCCGGTTGACATATTTTCTTCTCATATTAAACTTACAGGTGGTACGGACAATATTCAGAGGCTTAACGGAATGATCAATATTCCCCTGGGAAAAGCCTTTGCATTAAGAGTTGCCCTTGAATCGGGATCAAGTGATGGTTTCCGGACGAACAAATTTTTAAATAAAACCAATACGAACGGACGTAAAGAAAATATTATTCGAGAAAAACTTCTGTTCCGACCCAGCGAGAATTTTCACGCAATTTTAACATCATTCCGAGCTGTTTTGGATAATAAATACGATGCCTGGGCGCCGGATAACAACAAGGATTTATTTACATACACCAATCAGCAGGGTTGGGACAAACAAGAAACCAATGCGTATTCTTTACGAGCGAGTTATACCAAAGATAAACTGGATGCTACATTCATCGCTTCCCGATCGGAAACAGACCTGATTCATGCCTATGACGGTGACTGGGGGAATGATGATTATTGGCTTCAAGAACCGTATTACTTCGATCCGAATGTGACCTATTGGAAATATGAATTTTTCGACAGCACTGCTCGGAATCGAATCAATCAAACCATCGAAGGACGGGCAAGCTATGGTGATGTTGTGGTAGGGTATTATACAAAATCGTTGGAGGAAAAAGACGAAGCAAACGGTTATCTTTATGGCGGTGATGCAACGTTAGCAACCAGCGAGTTTGATTTACGCATTGCAGCTGTTTATGGACAGATAAATCAACAAATTTCGGATAAATTCAAATTCCTTGCCAATATTCGCAAAGAGAGCAATGAAATCACGTATTACGGCACAGCAAGTAATTATGACTGGTATTCATACGATAATGTTCCTTTAGATACGATTTCATTTAATTTGGAACATGACCTTTGGGGTGGAAAGCTGGCTCTGCAGTATTTAGTGAATGAGGAGTTGAATATCTATGGAAGTATATCGAGCGGATATAAATCCGGCGGTGTGAACCAGCATCCTTATTTAGCGGCTGAAAATCGACCCTACGATCCTGAATATATGGTTAATTACGAAACCGGTTTTCGCTATTACACGAATATGTCAAATCTCCATCTTTCAATATTTACTGCGAATCGTCAAGACCAGCAGGTGTCGATTTCAAGTCAACAACAGGAGGGAGACCCCAACAGTTTTGTATTCTATACTGCAAATGCAACGACCGGATCATTGAGTGGACTTGAACTGGATGGGACTTACCGGTTTAATTCAATCCTGACATTATCGGGATCATTGGGTCTGCTGAAAACACACGTGAATGCGTTTTCATTTGAATCAGATTCCGGTGTGACCGCTATATTGGGTGACCGTGCTGCAGCTCAAGCACCGAACTATTCTTTTAGCATGGCATTGGATTACGGCAGGGAAGAAGGTGTATTTGCCCGGATTGAACTGACGGGAAAGGATAAATATTATTTTTCCGATAGCCATAATGAAATATCCGATCCATACCAACTATTGAACGGTCATATTGGCTATAATTTTGGGAATTGGTCAATCAAACTCTGGGGCAGGAATATCCTGGATACCCGGTACGCCACTCGTGGTTTTTATTTTGGATTAGAACCCATCTGGAACGAGGAACTTCAGGATCATGAATATCCCGACAAAAAATATGTCAGTTATGGAGATCCGGCGCATTTTGGCGTGACGATGGAGTATGGATTTTAACAGTAAAAGTCACCGCGCGTGAGACTCTGGCTTTCTAAACTTTTGTTAGTCAAATTTATATTCATTTTTCCCCAATCTCTAAATTCACGGTTTGCGCTTCTCCATTAGACTCGTTCCATGAATTTTCATATTAAATTATCGTGAATGATTAGAAACCCAAAATATCGCGTCCGGTGATTGTTATGTAGCAATGTATTATTTAACTTTTCCAAATGTACCATGTGTTTTAAACCAGGCATTACCCCAGACAAATGAATTGAAAGCAAAAGGGTATGCATAAGATGTATCGCCATCTATAACTATTAAATTACTTTCACCTATCGCAGAAAGATGAAGACTATCATTTTCGAACCAAAATTTCACATTTGATGTATCAAAAGAATCGTCTCTGTAGAAAATTATCATGTCGTTTGAAAGTTCATAAGAACCAGTAAATAGGGTATCGCCAGCCAACCCAACATACATTGTATCATCTTCAATAATGAATGTCCGACTTGGGGGAAGAACTTTTACTTCAAAGTTGCTTTCAGTAAACTCAATCGTTGATGTTTCTGATATTGGTGGACAATATATTTCACCTTCAGTTGGTGTTACACAATCGAATGAATTAGTCCACGAAAATGATTCAGACCATTTCCCTAATAATGGATTTTCTTCTGACGATTTAGTTATATCATTAGTGCAACTAATAAAGAAAATCATGGTGATTGTTGTAATAAGTACACTTTTCATTTCATCCTCTTTTATTTGCTACATAGCGGCCAAGCTCTGCGGCACGAAAAAAGCTGCCAATGAACATTGTAAATGGTTTAAACTTCATTTTTGCTCCAAACAAATAATAGGAGCCGCCAGCGTTTCGTGCCCGTAGCAGCGCATTGTTAGGTTTCTGCGATCTATTTATAAACCCCGCTCCTATGACCTATTCGTAAAATCCATATTTCATCATCTAATAATGAAAAAACAACCCTGTAATTTCCTACACGTATTTTTCTCAACCCTGCAAACTTTCCTTTTAAAACTGGATATTGACTAGGCTTTGTAGATAGAGTTTCTTCAATCTTATTAAGAATTCGTTCCTTTTCTTTCTTATCAATGGATTTTAAATCTTTGACTACAGATTTTTTATAGAGGATTTTATATGCCAATTTCTGCTCTTAATTCTTCGCTAGAAATAAGTTGATCATCTTTATTTCTTAATCGGTCAAGTGCAATTTGCACATCAGCGAATTCTTTTAGATAAGATTCAATAGCTTTTTGAATGTGAAAAGATTTAGATCTTTCAGTTTCAGAAGCAACCTCTGCTAAATTATTTGCTATATCTGTTTTAAGTCTAACTGATATTGTGGTACTCATTTATTATCTCCAATATTATTTACTGCAATGTAATACTATTATTACAATATATACAGGGTTAATTTTATGCGATTGCCTGCGGAAACCTAACTTGTTACTAACATGCACATTTGCCATATAGTACGCATATTTAGCGTGCTATACTGTAAAACAATGTTGTTTTTCAAACTGATTTCCATAGCAAACTCTCATTTTCAATATTTTTTCCGGCGGCGGCATAAATCGCTAAACCGAATGTTTCTGTCTGAATTTCCAAGTTCTATTTTATTCAATAGTTTTTCAGGTTTTCCCATGAAATAAACTACGATTTTTTAAAAATCATTCAAAACTGCCTAACGATGGGGGAAGCTCATGCTTAACACTGCAAAAACGAGTATTAAATACCTGTTGAGTTTTGTACAACGAAAATAATGTACGACACACATCTTGTTTGTCGAAACTTGATATGTATTATTAACATGGTGGTTATTATTACTCCGGCATCGAATAGTCGTTAGACGGTTGTATGAATCGGACTTCCTGCTTTTGACAATATCACCTTTAGAAGGTGGTATATAAAATTTTATGGTTTACTCATGATCATATTTCCCACCTTCTAAAGGTAATTAAAATTTTTATGCGGCCATGAATATATTTCATTCCCCGCTCGCCTGAATGACGTAGTCGGGCAGGGGGTTTATTATACCAGTCCGCCCCTTTTTACTTCTTTCAAATGTGGCAGGCGGGCGACTAACCATTGCCAGATTAATAATAACAGAAAAACGCAACAGGACAACGTGTCCTGTTGGAAATGGTTTATAATAATTATTTCTGGAGAGATGCATCGCTCCGAACTTTGGCGGATTCCTGACTTGCATCTCGACGACTGCGTCGATTGAATGCTAAACCTTAATCCATTATACCAAATCTGCAATTTCATCAATCAATTGCTTGCTCGTAATAGACGTATACTTGTCCTCAATCTTTTTTTGCAGTTTACTATTTCTTGTAGCCGTGCAGTCAGATATAAGTATGCACTCATATCCATCAGACAATAGTGTATCCATCGTTTCTGC
>CAJVYU010000044.1 GCA_913009735.1 uncultured Fidelibacterota bacterium | reverse complement strand
AATGATACGGCGACCACCGAGATCTACACTCTTTCCCTACACGACGCTCTTCCGATCTCACTCATATTCATTCCGTCATTTGGATATTCAGCCAATCCACAACTGATTGTCATTCTGACATCGATATTATCAAAATTAAATGGAAATACTGCGATCATTTCTATAATACGCTGAGCGACTGCAATGATCTTTTCAACGGTTGTATTGATCATTAAAATAGAATATTCTTCTCCGCCATATCTTCCAACCACATCAATGTTACGAACATTTTCCTTGATTATTCTTGCAACTTCACGGATAACGTAATCACCGTATAAATGACCATATGTATCATTAATGCGTTTGAATTTGTCCAAGTCCAAAATGGCAAAGACAATATTATGATTGTAACGGTTTGCCCTGCTTATTTCTTCACCAAATCGATCCAAGAACGCCTTGTGATTCAATAAACTAGTGAGACCATCGTGCATGGCATTATCACGCATGGACCAATATTGTTGCTGCCATGAAATGATTGATCCAAAGGTCAATGCCAATAATTCTAACAGAGTTTTATCTGATATAGAAAATACTTGAGATTGTTGTTTCTCAAGTGTGATGCTGTATTTAACGCTTTTATTAATGAGTACCGGCACAGATAACATTGATTTAAATTCAAAATTTTCTAAATCACCGTCCTCAAAACGTCCCTTTTCATTAAAATCTTCGATTAAATTAGTAGACTCAATTATATTTTTTGTTCGAAAAATTTTCCCGAATATATTTCCAGTAATTGAATATGATTTTTCCTGATCGACATCTCCTTTAAAGCCATCTTCCATTACAACCTTAAAATTTTCACCATCATTTTGAAGTTCAGCAATTGTCAGTTTATCATATGAAAAAAATGTTCTGCAAAGATCTCTTACTTTTTCATACAATCCGCGCACTTCAGATTGGATATCTAATGAATTCAACAAATTTGCGATTTGATAGTGAAAGTAATTATCTAGAGACAATTTTTCAATATTATCCAGTTTGACCATTCCCATTGAAACAAAATGCCCAAGGCTAGTGAGCATAACTCTATCTCTTTCATGGATATTCGAGAAATGATCTGTTTGGATAATTAAACAACCTACGGGAGAATTTTTATAAAGCACTCTTGATCCAAAAACACATTCGCTTCCCCGCCATGTTTTTTCAACAAACAGTTCATTCCAGTCCTCCCGAACATCCGATTGCTGTAATAGCACTGCTTCATTTTGATTTAGAATTGTTTGAAGAATGTTATTATTAATTTTTAATGTGTTTTTAAAAATCTCGCTTCTAGAAAATTGAATGTTCAAATTTTGACCAGTGCCATCAAACATATAAAATGCTGCTTTATAATTTTCATTAATTGCAGAGATCATATTGAAAACAATATTTAACAGTTGTTCGTATTGATCTTGAAGATCTTCATGAATTATTAAATTTCGGTTTACAGATGTAGATTCTTCATGATTTTCGTTTTCTTCAAGTTCAGTCGAATCCGGTTCTGAAGTAGAGAATTGAAATAATATGGCTATAATTAGCACAAAAACGATTACTCCCAAAATATCATAAAAAATACCTTTTGGAGCAGGGTAAATGAATAAAACAAAAGACACTATGGCCAGTATGGATACAGTAATAAGTCTGTTAATGTTCATTTTAAATAAAATCCTCGCTGGTTGAAAATACATCTTCAACGAGGATATCTGGAAGGTCTTTAAAAAGGAAATTAGTCTATGGTCTTTTGTCTCCTACCAAGCGGATTTGATTCTCAAAATCATGTTTTTGTTGATTTGTGGCATCAATTTCGGTCGAATCATCATCGGCTTCTGCCAGGAGTTTATCTTGAGATAATCCATTATTGTCCGGAATATTTAATTCCGTTCCTTCAGCCATGTATGGTTGAAACCCAGCTTGATTTGTATTGACTGGCATGAATTCAAGACCCAGCACTACAACAGCAATAACAACAACAGCTGACAATCCTGCCATGAGTGGAGTATATCCTGCGAATGAGCGAGTTGTTTTAACAACGGATTTGGCCTCTTTCTCCAAAGCAATTCTTTTATAGAGATTGTCCCCAAACGATTTAGAAGTCTCAACAACCGGCATGGATTTCATCGAACCCATGAGTTGCTTTATAGACTCAACTTGTTCTTTCGCATTCGGATGATTTTCCTGGTAAGATTCAAATTCCTTACGCTGGCTCATTGATAAATTATTTTCGATATAGTCGGATATTAAATCCTCAAACTGATAGCGGTCCATTCTATATATTGTCCTCCCAGTTTATCTGAATTCTTTAAGTGTTTGTTGTAATTGTAATCTTGCACGATTTATTCTCGATTTCACTGTTCCTAGTGGAACGTCGACGATTTTACTGATTTCTTCATAAGAAAGTTCCTGAATATCTCGCAAAATGACTACTGTCCGAAAATGGAGCGGTAATTCCTGAATTGCTTTTTGAATCTGTTTTTCTGCAAAATGACCCTGTGCCGTATCGCCAGTTTCCGGTTCTACAGATGGTAAAATGTACTCACTTTCTTCAGTACCCATTTGGCTTAGATTTGTTACCTTATGGCGTTTTTTTCGACGTAACTCTGTTTTGGCCAAATTTCCGGCAATTGTATAAATCCATGTTGAAAATTTGGCAATATTTCTATAGTAATGGCGATGGGTATATAACTTCAGAAGTGTATCCTGAACAATATCTTCCGCTTTTTCTATATCATTTATAAACCGATATACAAAACTCATTAGTCGATCTCGATAGCGGTTTACCAGTTCAGTATAAGCTTGCTCATCCCCTTCCTGGAAACGGGAAATCAATTCTTCATCCGTATACCGAAATTCGCTATCCATTATTACCGAGGGAGTTGAAGAGAAATCTTGAAAGTAGGGATTCATCGCTTTCACTGGACGTCTTTATGCTCCTGTCAATATCGCCGAGAACGGCCAGGGCATTCTCAATTTCCTGTTTAGAATATTTTTTTGCATGATCAGGAAGTCTTTTCTTTACTCCACCGGTTAATGGAATAAAACCCGCGAATGGCTTATAAGTTCCATTTTGCATACGGATAAAGAGTAGTTCTTGAAAAAGGGTCGTCAAATTAGGCATTAATGAAATAATACTGTTTCGTGAAATTAAATCTTTCCCAGTTAATAATGCTTTGGATAAATCTTTTTGTCCAACGGCATTTAAAAATTCCCACATTTTGAATTCACGATTCCATCCACCAAATTTTCTTACATATTCCGGCGTAAGAATATCGCTTTCATCTAAACTGATACATATTTTTTCTATTTGATTAAAAATATGATAAACAGAATCCCCCGACATATCCAAAACCTCTTGAACTACGCTTGGTGGAGGATCAATTCCCTGATCATTAAAAAATTGTTTTGCCCAAACTCGAAGTTTATTTTCAAACGGACTTCTACAATCAATTGGAGAGAATAAATTTATTAATTTATCAGCTATGGCTAACTTGGAATAGTAATCATCCATAATAATAACCAAATAGTGATTTGGCATAGGACGCTCGCAAAACTGTAGTAATTCATTTCTATATTTATTTTTAATTAACTGAGGGTTTCTCAATACAAATAATTTTTTTGTACTGAATAGATCTGATTGCGTTAACCGGTCAATAATTTCCTGTTGACTCATATCCTCGGGTATAAGAATCTCACGATGGGTAGTATCATCATCAAAAAGTGTTGTTTCCAGTTTTCTAATAAAATATTCATGCAAGAAATAGTCATCTCCCATGAGGAAATATACCTGTTGTAAATCTCCTTTTTCAAAGGAAGAAAAAACTTCATTGATCATTAAAATCTTCAATTGTCCTTATCCAATAAACTGACTATGACCACAGCAGCAAAAGCGAAAACAAAGCTAATCAGTCTTTCTGTCATTAACATTTGCAATGAATTAACATTGGCCCATATGATGGTTGTAACCGCACCGGTAGCTAATCCGGCAATAATTCCTTTCCGGGTTGTCCTTTTCCACCATAACATCAGCACCAATGCCGGACCAAACGACGCGCCAAGTCCGCTCCATGCGTAAGACACCATTTCAAATACTAAATCTTTCGTTCGCCAAGCCATAATAAATGCTAAAATACCGATAATCACAGTAAATATTCTGCTCAATTTTAAATAATCTGTATTCGGTTTTTTAAGTGTTTTACCCACAAGATCTTCTGTTAGAATTGTGGTACTGACTAATAATTGCGAATCTGCTGTTGACATCATCGCAGCAATAGCTCCGCTGATAAAAATTCCTGCCAACCATGCAGGAAGTAAATGCGTGGCTAAAATGGGCATAAGTTTTTCCGGATCGGGTAACATGGAAACAGATTGGATCACTTTCCCATCGAAGGATAATACACCGGCATTTACTATTTGCAAACCGATTAATCCAATAAACATGGAACCAAAAAATGCCGGGATAGCCCAAGCAAATGCAATTTTTCGACTAACACCAATATTATCTGCCGAATTTATGGCCATATATCTTACCACTAAATGGGGCTGACCCAAGTATCCCAAACCCCAACTCAATCCGCCAAGAGCTGCTGCTGTTGCACCCCAACCTATCTTACCTCCAAAAAGAGTTTGCGTATCCCAGATAGCTCCACTATATCCAATACTATTTATTTCAATAAATGCAACAATCGGCAAGATCACTAATGTACCAAACATGATTATACCCTGGATGACATCAGTCCAGGCTACCGCAAAGAAACCACCTAAAATAGTATATGAAATAATAATCAGTGCTCCCAGAACCATCCCCTGCATTTCCGATAAACCAAATGTAACGTTTAACACCTTTCCGGCACCAGAAAATTGAGCTGCGACATAAAACACAAAGAAAAAAATGATAATTACTGCAGAAAGTATCCGAATCGTTCCCTTTTCATCATTAAAGCGACGTTCTAAAAGTTCCGGTAGTGTAATAGCATTATATTTTTTCGTTGCTTCCCTCAATGGTTTCGCTATAATCAACCATGAGAGTATAATTCCCGAAACACAGCCGACAACAGTCCATAATTCCAAAAGTCCCGCAACCAGAGCCGCTCCGGGTAAACCAAGAATAAGCCATGCAGATTCACCGGATGCCCGTTCAGATAGAGCAATCACCCATGGACCTAATCGCTGACCCCCGAGCGCAAAATCTTTAATATCTTTCAATATACGAACAGCATAAAAACCAACACCAAGAACGATCAGTAGATACAGGATAAATGCAATAGCTATCGTATTCATATTATCGAAGTAATAAAAGTGATTAAACCAATGGATAAACAGTAGACTCCAAACCAATAAAATTTCCCTTTTGAAATTAGTTGTAATAACCAACGCAACGATGCCCAGCCAACCAGAAATGAACTAATAAATGCTGTTAAAATCACTGGAAATGATAATTCCTGCAGACTGGAAGTTTCAACATCCAGAGCTGTCAATAAACCGGCTCCGGCGATGGCAGGTATCGCCAGCAGAAAAGAAAATCTCGCCGCCTTTTCCGGAGAGATACCAAAAAACATTGCCATTCCAATGGTCGATCCCGATCGAGAAATTCCGGGGATGATTGCTATAGCTTGAGCACATCCGATTATTAGGCCACTTACACCATTTAATGAACGGTTCTTTTCAACAGACCATTTTGTCAAAATCAGCCAAATTCCTGTTATCATTAAACTAAATGAAACGGCGGAAATATTATCGAAAATTGAACTGATATTTTCTTTCAATGACAGGCCAACAATTACTGCCGGAATTGTTCCGATGATGACCGCTAAAATCATGTTCCTGTTTTTTACAGATGAAAAATTGAAAATCATATCAAGAATGTCATTTTTAAAAACGACTAAAACACTGCAGAGTGTCCCCATGTGAACCAAAACTTCAAAGATGTTACCGGGTAATGACAATCCTAAAATGTGCTGTCCGATGACTAAATGGCCCGAACTGCTTATGGGTAAAAATTCTGTTAAACCTTGGAGAGACCCAAGGATAAGTGCATCATTTATATTCATAATGAGCCTGTAATTTAGAGGGAACAGATTGGAATAAAAAGATTACACCCAACCACATATTGCAATCATGCGTCCAGCTTTTTTTCCATTTCTACGGTAAGAATGAAACATTTCCGGATGGCAACTCGTGCATTCAGAAAGAAAAATGATTTGTTTTTCCTTTATCCCAAGATCAATTAATTCAGTTTGAACGACACCCTGTAGATCCAGGTATGAGCGATCCAGCTCACCATTTCTTAAAAATGCTTTGGGGAATTTCTCTGCCACTTCAGGACCAATTTCGAAACAGCATTGTTGAATTGACGGACCCATAAGTGCTTTAATATCTTTGATCTTACTTCCAATACTTACCATTTCTTGAATTGTATTTGTGACAATCTTTTTCACAGTTCCCCTCCACCCTGCATGGATTAAGGCACATATGTTTGCATTATTGTCCAATAAAAACAAAGGAATGCAGTCTGCAACTTGAATGGATAAAACCATATCTCGATTGCCAGAAATAAGAGCATCTACACCTTCAACCCTTCCTTCTCGGTGACAGGTATAAACAGTGTTACTGTGAATCTGTTTGGGAACCACTAATTTTGATGGCTTTAATGAAAGTTCTTCAGCAAAACGAATCCTGTCATTCGGTGAAGAGCAAGGAAAAGAACGTAGAGTAAATCCGGCTTTAAAACCATCGGATGCAAAATGCTGGCTTAAATCAAGAAACGACTTTTTTGAAATTGACATTGGATTAGTACTTTTACAAGTGCATTGTGTACAAAAAGTCGTAAGAATATTTTTCGAAAATAAGACAAATATTCAGTGAAAAAAACAAGGATTGGTTGCACTAATACAGGCTTGACAAAGCACTAAGGTCTTTGCTGAATGTATAATTGAACGGAATCACCGACGAATATTCCTATCGGTAAAAATTTATTATCTTCAATTTCCAAAATATAGACTGATTGATTGCTATGGTCATCCGGGGTAAAAGAAATGGTATAGGCAATTCCCTCATAATATTCCTGCTCTAACTTTTCAACAAATTCTGTTTTATCCGAAATTCCGGAATTCAAAATTGAAATCAACATTCCACTTATATCAAACCCCAACAGATAATCTTCATTTTCATCAGCTAAACTCTCTTCCCCGCTTTGATCTTGTTCAGGAATCTTTTTATGAGATAATATAGTCATATTTTTCAGATGTGGACCCACGTTATCCTGTGCCAGTATTTGCGGTTGATTCCAGGCATAATTTCCTACCAAACTTGTATTTAGATTATACATTGGCAGCTGTGTTCCTATATAGTTCAAATGGCTGAGATGAATAGGCAAATACAACGCTTGGATTGTATTCAGAATCACTTTAGAAGAATCTTTTATTTCTTCGTTTTCGTCATCATCATTTAAATCAAAATAATCAGCAGCACTTATGTCAAAGAGAGCATCCGCGCTATCAAATGACATACCTAAATATTCATCGTATGGATTTTCTGGTGGAATCAAGTTAAACGCGATTTGACGAAGGGCTTGAAATTGTTTCTTCAAGTTTTCGGGTTTTCCGGTATATCTTTCAACAGCGACAACTTTACGATCCAAAACATCCATTTCCTTTAAAAAAGCATCTGTGATAACTTCTCCAAAAGTATCGTTAGGGGTCATAACTGCTACACTATCCTTGCCAAGATTTTCTGCAATCCAACGCGCTGCATCTCGTCCTTGTCTCATCCAATCTGCCAGAATCTGATAAACATTTTCACTTATTTCCGAGTATGCAATTTCATTACCTCCGGTAACAAATATTGGAATTGAAAGATCACTAACAGCATTCACTGCTGCCAATGATTTTGTTTTATCCAGAGAGGTAATTATGCCATATATCTGACGATTCTTCCCTAAACGTTTTACTGCTTTGATTGTTTCTAATGGATCACTCCGATTATCTTCTATTTGAAAAGCAATTTTGATTGTTTGATCCGGCCGGTCAGCATATTGATACAATCCCCTTAAAAAGGCTGTTCCTGAAGTAGCATTTTTCCCGGATAGTGGCAAAACCACTCCGAATGAAACTGTTTCAACGCCGGGTTGGTATGATGCTAACTGTAGTTCTTCATATAGTTGATAAAATGACTCCGGCACTCCAGACGGATTTATTTTACTCAAAACAAACGCACACTCATCCGGATTGCCATCATGCAAAAAGTTGTATGCTTGTGCTAATAATAAAATTAATTCATTTTCTCCACTAACGAGTAAATGTTGTTCCTCAACAGCTCTTGGAGAAATATTTAATAAAATTGTTTGATGTAATCGCTGATCTATCTTAATAAAATCTTGTTTATCCAGTTGACGAGAACGCAAATACATCCTGAATGCAACATCGATATCACCCTCTTCTATAAAAATATCTCCCATGATCAAAAACGATTCAGATAAAAATGCCTTATTTTTTATTAATTGTTTACCCAGTTCTTTTGCTTTGTCCAGCCTGCCAAGCGCAAAATTTGTTTTCATCGCTAATAACAGGATCGGGAAGGTGTGATCGCCTGCGGGTTTTTTTAGGAGTTTTTGCAACATATTTTCTGCTGTTGCAAATCGTCCCTCATCATAGTGTTTTAGAGCTTTTTCAAACTGTTCAGAAACAATACGCTGCTGCAGCCAGTTTTGACTGAAGGCATTACCAGTCAGTAAAACAACTAATAATATGGTTGTGAAAATTTTCATTGTATTTGAATTATATAAATGAATCTAATTCTATTTGTTCCTGTGCTTTGTATACCGCAATGATGAATTTAAACATTTTAATTCTTAACTTGGATTTGTTTATCGTTTGTCTATAAACAACTACTCTTAACGACCCAGGACTATTGAGAAATTCAATACGGTCCGTAATATTCTGTATTTACATTGAAAATTACCATATAGCATGGTAATTTTCATGTATGATAAACAGAAATAAAACTCGGATTCATATTGAAAACTGCCTTAACGACTATCCTATTACATTATTATTGGGACCAAGACAATGTGGCAAAACCACTCTTGCTCAATCAATAAACAGCGGGCAAAATGGAACTTACTATGATCTGGAAGATCCTGCTACACCCTTACATCCTGATCGCACCGGAATTATATTAGGTACATTAAAGGGATTAGTAGTTATAGATGAATGTCAGCGCCAACCGGAAATGTTTGATCTTCTCCGTGTGTTAGCCGATAGAAAAAACAGACCCGCATCATTTCTTCTAACCGGGAGCGCATCTCCATCATTAGTCCGTGGTGCATCAGAATCGTTTGCCGGAAGAGTGGCGTATGTAAATCTGGGCGGATTTAATTTATCCGAGTTAAAAAATGAGCAGATAAATTCCTTATGGCTGCGGGGTGGATTTCCTCCTTCATTTTTAGGAAAAAACAACGCTGTCAGTTTTAACTGGCGAAAGAATTACATCCGCTCCTTATTAGAACGGGATTTACCTCAACTCGGAATTAGAATCCCTTCCCGCACGCTTTATCGTTTCTGGATGATGGTTGCCCATTATCACGGAAAAGTTTGGAATGCCTCCGATTTCGCAAGAGCGCTAGGAGTTAAGGAAGATACGGCTCGGAGATATCTGGATATTCTATCCGGAGCCTTTATGATTCGACAACTACAACCTTGGTTTATTAATATTGGGAAACGGCTTGTAAAGTCACCGAAAATCTATATAAGGGATACCGGTCTTTTGCACACATTTCTGGGATTAGAAAACTATCAGGATATTTTGAGCCATCCCCAATTAGGTTTTTCTTGGGAAGGATTTGTTATAGAGCAAATTTTAACCCTTACAAATAAAGAAGATGAGGCATATTTTTATAAAACCCACAGCGGCGCTGAATTGGATTTATTGATTCTTCAAAAAGGCAAAAAGTACGGATTTGAAATCAAATTTCAGGACGCGCCTCGGTTATCAAAATCTATGCATCAAGTTTGTACAGATCTAGAACTTGAAAAATTATGGGTCATTTACCCGGGAAAGGAAACATATCCCTTAAAAGAATCCATTGAAGTGATTCCCATTGGAAAAATTCAAACAGCCGTTGATGAAATGAACCAATTGTGATTTGTTGACCTTTCGCCACATCACTAATATATAGGTAGACAAGACTGGATTGATTAAATCAGTTAACCGAATAATCAGAACTTTCTAAGTTTCAATCCTTGGTTTAATGGAATGGTCTGTTAGACATGAGGGACACTTCTTCTTTCCTTTCTTGTCATATAATTTGCATATTATTTTTTTATCAATCCACCGTAGAGACGATGCATGCATCGTCTCTACTAATATCGAATTTCACCTATATTATTCCCGTTATTTCATTTTTTATTCATTTTATTAAATTTATCATTTTCCCAATTTTGCGGATTGTTAATAATATAATTTGCAATACGAATATACTATTTATCATTCCGGATTATATGGTCATAAAATCGTTCCTGCCATTCAAATTCAAATCCTAAACGATGTGCGTGTTTCGATACCGCAGATTTATACGAACCAATAATACACGACACCGAACCCGGTTTTGGTGATATTTTTGCCATTTGTTGGTTTTTGGAATTTTTGGTTTTCCCCATATCCGTATCCGTCGTTGTAGAGACGATGCATGCATCGTCTCTACAACCGTCATTACAACCACCATTATCATTTCCATCCAATATCAATATTCCATGTACATGATTTGGCATAACCACAAATTCACCTAATTCAACATTTTTTGTATGGTTTATTATTTCACACCATAAAATATCTGCTATAACACCAATATTGGATAATTGCATTTTTGCATCCACAACATCACCAAAACAATATTCTCCATTTTTTGTGTTTATCGTAATAAAATATGCACCGGCTGAACGGTAATCCCAGTTTTGTAATCGTGCAGATGGTATCCTATATTTGTTTTGAAATTTGTCCATTTAAAAAGGCGAGTAATTTTTCTGTGTAATAGATTTTGTCATTGGTTATTTTCTTGCCAGCCGTTGGGTTCAGAAAAATCCATTTTTTTACAGACTTTTGTATTGATACTTTCTTCTATTTTTTTGGAAATTATTTCTTCCATGGAAATATTTACCTGTACTGCTTGAGAACTTCGCAATACCGAAGATAGCATTGCCACACCATGTTCTGTAAAAACATAAGGCGGTGTTCTTCTGCCTCCATGCGAATTTGATATTCCAAAATGGAATTTCAAATTTTCCCATTAATTTTTGGAGATTTTAAACATAAAATCTTCAGGGAATCGGTCTATATTTCTTTTGACTGCTTTATTAAAATTAAAGGTTTCTACCCCGTATATTTCCGCCAAGTCTCTATCCAAAAGAATTTTTTCGCCTCGAATCAACACTATTTTTGATTGGATTGAATCTATTGGGATCTAAATAAATCAAATATTGAAAAATAAACAATTCTTTGAACAAGATAATTTTCATTCCATCATTTTGAATAATGATCCATGAATAAGCATTTTAATATCATAACTCCTTAAATAAATCAAAGTACACTAAAAACTCATGATGATTTTAGTATAGCATGTATACTTTATCAAGGGATTTAACCCAGTCCTGCCGGTACCATCCCGGCTTCTTACTGGATTAAAATGTGAGTTTGTTTATAAAAAAATAGACTTGGGTTATGTCAATAACCACCGTTATTAAAATTAACATTATTTCTTTTACAAGTAAAAATTCCAGTGTTACTCCACTGTAACCGACTTCGCCAAATTTCTTGGCATATCCACATCACATCCTCTAATCACTGCAAGATTATATGCTAAAAGCTGTAAAGGTATCGACGCTAAAATCGGAAATACCCTGGGATGACATTGGGGAATTACAATGATATGATCTGATAATTTTGTTAAATCTTTGGATTTTTTATCAGTGAGAATAATTATTCGTCCGTTTCGCGCGTGGACTTCCTGGATATTAGATAATACTTTTTCATAGGTCTGGTCGTGGGGAGCAATGATCACAACAGGCATATTATCATCGATCAGGGCAATGGGACCATGCTTCATTTCTGCTGCCGGGTAACCTTCCGCATGGATATACGATATTTCTTTCAACTTTAAAGCCCCCTCCAGTGCAACCGGAAAGTTCAGGCCGCGGCCTAAGTAAAGGAAATTGTCAACGTCACTAAATTGAGAAGCTATTTTTTTTATCATATCTGTATTATTAAGAATTGCCTCAACATTTTGGCCCATATCGTTCAGACCTTTTGCGAGTTTAATCCCTTGGAATTTTTTCAATCCTTTTTTTCGTCCCAAGAGTAATGCAAGCATCGATAATACGGTCACTTGAGCAGTGAATGCTTTAGTAGAGGCAACCCCGATTTCCGGACCGGCATGAGTATAAACACCGCAATCAGTATTTCTGGCAATTGAACTTCCAACCACATTACAGATACCAACCGTTAAAGCACCATTTTCTTTTGCTTTTTTAATAGCAGCTAACGTGTCCGCAGTTTCTCCTGACTGACTGATGGCGATGACAACCGTTTCATTGTCAACAATGGCATGTCGGTACCGGAATTCCGATGCATACTCCACATGAACAGGTATATTAGCATATTCTTCTAATAAATATTTACCGATTATTCCCGCGTGCCAAGACGTACCACAAGCGGTGATATATAAACGATTGGCTTTTTCGATTCTGGGCATATAATCTGATAATCCACCCAGGAATGCTGTTCCATCCGCGACCTGAAGGCGACCACGCATTGTATCTGTAATGGTATTCTTTTGCTCGTAGATTTCCTTGAGCATAAAATGGGGGAAGTTCCCTTTTTCAATCGCTTCAAGGTCATGTTCAATGGTGGTAATCTTTTTATTGACTATTTGTTGATCATATATTTTAGAAATCGTATATCCATCATTATATAAAACAACCATCTCTCCCTCATCAAGATAAACAACACTGCGCGTATGTTCAACAATCGGTGATGAATCGCTGGCTAGAAAATATTCACCATCCCCAATGCCCAGGACTAATGGACTGCCAAAACGTGCAGCCACCATGACGTCCGGTTCATCGTTGCAAATGGCAACGATTCCAAAGGTTCCAACAACATCCTGCAAAGCCGCCTGAACAGCATCATTAAATGCAAGACCATCTTGATAATATATTTTAGAAATTAATTGGACTAATACTTCTGAATCCGTTTCACTCTGAAATTGAATACCGTCTTTTTCCAACACTTTCTTGATCGAATGGTAATTTTCGATAATTCCATTATGAATCAATGCAATATTTCCAGTGTGATCAACGTGGGGATGCGCATTCGTATCATTGGGTTCACCATGAGTTGCCCAGCGAGTATGGGCAATGCCAACTGTCCCGGATAGCACATGGTCATCCACTTGGTTTTCTAAAACGCTAACTTTACCGGCACGCTTCAGTACATTCAAATTTTCACCGAGGACCGCCACTCCTGCAGAATCATAGCCCCTATATTCAAGTCGTTTCAGCCCATTGATCAAAATGGGGATTGCATCCTTATTACCGTAATATCCTATTATTCCGCACATAATATTTATTTAACCCCTTTAATCATATTTGATTCTTTTAAATGTAAACCCAAAACATAATTATTTAAAATGTAAACAATTTCTTTCATTTTTCCCTGCCTGCTTCGCCAGCTGGCGGATTTGGCAGGCATATCACATTTCACATTTTCCATCTTCCACCATTAACCTTATTCCCACTCAATTGTTCCGGGCGGTTTGGATGTTACATCATATACAACTCTATTAATTCCTTTTACGGAATTCACTATCCGATTCGATATTAATGATAATACATCAGTCGGCATTCGATACCAATCAGCTGTCATCCCATCACTGCTTGTCACCGCGCGAAGTCCCAGCAGATTTTCATATGTCCGCTGATCGCCCATAACACCGACAGTCTTAACCGGGATCAATACAGAAAACGCCTGCCATATTTCATCGTATATCCCAGCTTCATGCAGGCTATCTATATATATATGGTCTGCTTCCTGCAATATCTTTATACGTTCAACAGTTATTTCACCAATAATTCTTACAGCCAATCCCGGTCCCGGGAAGGGATGACGATTGACCAATTTCTCCGGCAAACCAAGTTCCATCCCGACTTTTCGGACTTCGTCTTTAAATAATTCCCTTAATGGTTCAACCAGTTCAAATTTCAAATCATCCGGGAGACCGCCAACGTTATGATGACTTTTTATCACATGGGCAGTATTACTATGACTAACACCGCTTTCTATCACATCAGGATATAATGTACCTTGCGCCAGATAATTAATTTCCCCAAATCTTTTGGAAATTTTTTCGAATGAACGAATAAACTGTTCGCCGATAATTTTCCGTTTTTGTTCAGGTTCTGAAATTCCAATTAATTTTTTTAGAAATATTTCCGAATCATCAACCGAATGAATATTGACACCCAACCCTTCTTTCAATGCGGTGACACAATTTGCTGCTTCATTTTTACGTAAAAGACCGTGATCAATCAAAACTGAATCACACCTGTCACCAATGGCTTTGTGCAATAGTGCGGCTACAACCGATGAATCCACACCGCCGCTAACACCGCAAATTACATGACTGTCCCCAACTTGTTCCTGGATTTTCTGAACCTGGTTTTTGATGAAATTGCCCGGAGTCCAGTTGGATTCACATTCAGAAATTTTGAACAGAAAGTTGCTAATAATTTTTCCACCAAAGGTTGTCTGATCAACTTCAGGATGAAATTGGGTGGCATAACGACTTCCATCGGGTGAGCACATTGCTGCAATGACTTCATTTGACGATTCTGCCAGTACAGTCCAATTATTGGGAACTTCCGTGACCTTATCCATATGGCTCATCCACACCTGGGAGCCATCTTCAATCTGATCCAACAATGTATTCGAATTTTTAAGATGAATGTTTGCAAAACCATACTCACCTTTTGTTCCTGGCTCTACACTACCGTTATAGTGTTGTGCAAGCAATTGTAAACCATAACATATGCCCAGGATTGGAATATCCACATCAAATAAGTTTGGATCAAAATCCGGTGCATTATCAGCAAATACGCTGGATGGGCCCCCGGATAAAATCAATGCTTTGGGTTTTTTTGAAGTAATATCAGCAACTCGTGTATTGGGGGGTAGTATTATAGAAAATACATTTTGTTCACGGATTCTGCGAGCGATCAGTTGGGTATATTGCGACCCAAAATCAAGAATGACCACACCGCCGTGATGAATGTCACTCATGAAAAATCCCAGCCATTTAATTCATCTATAAATTCGTGATTTGTGAGGCGATAATGAATTGGGGTTATACTGACATATCCTTCTGAAATTGCTTTTTGATCATTATCTATTTCTAAGTCGGGATTCATCATTTTACCTGTCATCCAATAATACGTATTCCCTCTTGGGTCTTCTCTCTTTTCAAAGTTGTCTTTAAAGACTGCATTTCCCTGTTGAGTGATTTTAAATCCTTTAAATTCATTTTCCGGGATTGCCGGAACATTCACATTTAAAAGCGTTTTTTTCCATAAGCCATTTTTTACCACGTTTGACACAACTGCTTTCGCCACTGATTGTGCACCGGAAAAATCTCTATTTTCAAATGAATTTAGACTAATAGCAATGGATGGAATATCCAGCATCGTTCCTTCTGTCGCCGCAGAAACGGTTCCTGAATAAATAATATTATTCCCTGTATTGGAGCCATGATTGATTCCTGAAATAACCACATCCGGTTTTTCCTCCAAGAGAGCCTGAATGGCAATTTTGACACAATCAGCAGGTGTACCGTTAACAGCATATCCAAAAAAACCATTCGATCTTTTCACTTCCTGTACACGTAATGGATCACTGACGGTAATGGCATGTCCCACAGCAGATTGTTCACGATTGGGTGCTACGACGGTTACTTCTCCAATTTCTGACATTGCTTTCCATAACGCTTTAATTCCAGATGCATATATACCGTCATCGTTGGTTACAAGAATTTTGGGTTGTGTCATGTTAACATTCTAATCAGGTTAGATAGTGTATTTTTCATTTCCTCACGCGGGACGATATGATCCACAAACCCCTTTTCTAATAAAAATTCTGCTCGTTGGAACCCCTCCGGTAAATCCTGTCCGATGGTTTGTTTAATCACTCGTGGGCCTGCAAAACCTATTAATGCTCCCGGTTCCGCCAAAATAATGTCGCCGAGCATTCCATAACTTGCCGTCACGCCGCCTGTGGTCGGGTCTGTAAGTATGGGGATATACAACCCGCCATCTTCAGAAAATCGTGCCAGGTGAGAACTTGTCTTGGCTAATTGCATTAATGACAATGCACCTTCCTGCATACGGGCACCCCCGGAAGCGCACACAATAATCAACGTTAATTTATGATCACGAGCATGATCAATCGCACGAGACACTTTTTCTCCAACGACTGAACCCATACTCCCACCAATAAAACCAAAACTCATAACTGCCAAAACCACACCTTGTCCATTGATTGAGCCTGTATAACTATTTATAGCATCTTTTTGCTGTGTTTTCTCTTGGGCTGTTTTGATTTGATCTGAATATTTCTTTTTTGCTTTAAATTTTAACGGGTCTGCAGATTCCAGCCCCGGAAATAATTCTATGGCTGATCCTGAATCCAGTAAAATATCCAAATATAATCTGGAGTCAACTCGAAAATGGAAACCGCAATGACGGCAAACAGAATTGTTTTTTTCTAATTCAGGACGATATAGTATCTCTTTGCATGACGGACATTTATCCCACAAACCATCCGGAATAGTTTTCTTTTTGGTTTCCTTAATTTTATCGTCTTTTCGTTTAAACCATGGCATATGTTTCTTCTCTTTTATGCATCATGAGTGCATTTTCTCCGTCGGAATAATATCCCTGTCGTATACCAATATCCTCGAAGTTAAAATCGCTATATAATTTTATTGCCTGTAAATTGGATTCCCGCACTTCCAAAAATACATCCGTTTCACTACCCAATTCATCCAAAGTATGTTTTAGAAGTTTTTTACCTAACCCTTTACACTGACAGTGTATATCAATTGCAATATTTAATATTTGAGCTTCATTTTGGACTTTTTGGACCATGATGTATCCAATAATATCTTCTTTTTCGATTACATTTACAATTTTTCCCGACAGTTGTTTCAGTTCATTCAAAATTTGCTTTTTCGTCCAGGGTTCTCGGAAAACCCGGTTTTCAATTGAAACAATACTATCCAGATCGTCAATTGTAGCTCGTCTAATCATATTATCAATTCATTTCGAATTGGGCAATATAATTAGGGACAAGTTTAAACGGATCCTGCTGCACCCATTCATCAAAATGAGCTCGGGCTAGTTTTACTATATATTTTGCAGATGCAGATACAACTTGACCATTAAAAAACTTTTCACAATTAATTTGAAAGATATTCTGTTGATTCAGATCATTTTTCAAATCATCCCAACTGGAAATGATTGCTTCGGTGATAGGTGACTTATCTGCATTAAACTTTTGATGATATATCAAATCTCTATGAGAAAATAATAGTACATGAAAGTCATTATCACTATCACAACCTTCGGCAATTCCCTGCAGAGTCGGTACGGGAACTATCGGTAGACCATGACTATAAGCCAATCCTTTACTGTAACTTAAACCGATACGCAAACCTGTGAATGAACCGGGACCGATGGAAACTGCAATTCCATCCAGATCAGATAGATTAATATTATGTTCATCAATAATTGATTGAAATAATGCCGGTAGCGTTTTGGCATGTTGACGAGGGATATTCCCCTCATTTAGTGCAACAATATCATCTTCGAGTATAAGGGCAACACCACACACATCTGTCGCTGTCTCAACAGCCAGTAAATTCAAAATCCCAGTCCTTCTATCGTCAGTTTTCTTTTATCTTCAGAGTCTTTGACCCTTTCGAAATGTAATTTGATGCAGTTATCAGGTAAAACATTTACAATATTTTCAGACCATTCAATGATGGTAATACCTTCAACCGGATCAAGATAATTTTCACCGCCAATATTCATGAATTCGGTTTCATTTTCCAGCCGAAAACAATCAATGTGATATAACGTCAAATCCGCACCTTCGTACTCACTAACGAGCTTAAACGTCGGTGAGCCTACATTATTCTGCACACCTAATCCTTTCGCAAATCCCTGAGTAAATGTGGTCTTTCCGGTTCCCAAGTCACCTGTCATGGCAATCACAGTTCCCGCAGGTAAAAGTGATGCTAATTTTTGTGCAAATGCCTGTGTGGAGTTAACACTATTTAAATTTACGTTAATAATTGACATGAGTCTTTTTATGCTTTACTGCGAAGCGTGACGACAGGAATCATCATTTCTTCCAATGAAATACCGCCATGCTGAAAGCTGCCTTTTAATTGACTTTCATATCTACGCTGCTGGTTCGGATAAAGAAAGAAAACATCTTCTTTAGCAATCAAATAAGTCGTTTGATGCATAAGATCAATTAACCGATAATCCGATGGGCGGCGAATGATTAAAGCATGTTTTTCGTTGGTATTTAAATTACGTCCAATCTTATAACGCACTCCTGTAGACGATTCCTTGTCCGCACCGACTAAGACGCCTCTGTTGACTTTTTGGCTTCCGTGATCACTGGTCATAATAACGGTAAATCCACTTTTGCTCAAATCGCGTAGTAATGTGAAAAGCCACGAATGCTCAAACCAAATCCTGATGGCTGATCGATATCCGGATTCATCCGGAACCATTTCTTTCAGAATATCTGACTCTGCCCGATAATGAGCCAGCATGTCGACAAAATTAACTACAATTCCCAGTACGTCCACATTTTTGAAATCAGAAAAATGCATTTGGAATCTTTTACCGGAATCGGCTGTATTTATTTTTTCAAAACGAAGTATTTTGTCTTTGAAACCGTATTTATTCAAAGCCGATCTCATCATTTTTTCTTCATGTTGATTCAGCGTTTTTGCGTGATGAAGCATATTGTCAAGCTGATCCGGGAATTTCTTTACAAATTCATCGGGAAACAATCCGGAAAATATGGAATTTCTGCTAAAGGGTGTCGCCGTAGGCAAAAGTGAAAAATGATAATCAAATTTGATATCGTAATAGGGGTTAAGAAACTCCTGAATAGCCATGAATTGATCATAACGAAGAGCATCTATTACGAGTAAACATGTTTTTGTATCCTGTTCGATTTCCGGCTTGATAAAACGGGTAAGAACATCATTTGACAGTGTTGGGCGATCATCGCTGAATAACCAATCTTTATAATTTGACTCAATGAATTTGACAAATTCACTGTTGGCTGATTGAATCTGCTCATCAAGAATGTCGTTTAAGCTGATATCCGGATGTTCATCAAACTCTAATTGCCATTTCACTAACCGTGTATAAATATCCCACCAATCATCTGCATTTTTTTCTTCCTGAAACTGAAACTGGGTATTTTGAAATTCTTTTAAATATCCGCTGGTGACCCTGTCTTCTCTTATTTTTGACTGTTCCAGAACTTGTTTACACGCCATGAAGATTTGAGTCGGGTTAACCGGTTTTATAAGAAATTGGTTTACTTTTTCGAAGATCGCTTCATCCATCAGATCTTCTTCCTCACTCTTAGTAATAAAGATAATAGGTAACGCTGGTTTTATTTCCTTGATTTCCCTGAGAGTTTTCATACCATCCATGCCGGGCATAAAATGGTCCAACAGAACCAAATCGAATGATTCCTGACCGACCAAAGTAATGGCATCGGAGCCATTAGTCGTTGTTGTTAACTGATATCCTTTATCTTCTAAAAAAAGAATGTGGGGTTTCAGATGGTCGATTTCATCATCAACCCAAAGGATTTTTCCGCGATTTCCAGTCATAATAGACTTGGAAATTACTTATTATTGATTATCGTGCGGAGTGAAATGTTATAAATAGATATAAAGTATGGTTGTTGTATAATTTTACCACATTTTCAGATGAAACAGCGGTAGTATTTATCGTGTTCAACCAATGTTATTTCAGCAACACCAGTTTCTTGGTCGCTATATAGCGGTCTGTCTTTAACAGATAAAAGTAAATACCCGGACTCACTGTTTTCCCATATTGGTTTTTGCTGTTCCAAATTATACTATGAAATCCTGCAGATTCCTGCTTATTCACTAAACTAACGACTTCTTGTCCAAGTATATTATAAATTACCAAATGTACTTGTGCAGCTTCAGGAAGATCATAGCGAATCGTTGTGGAGGGATTAAAAGGGTTGGGGTAATTCTGGTGCAATGCATAGGTTTGCGGGATCGGCGCCGTTGTATTGAAAGTGAATTTTTCCGATGTCTGATATTTGATTAAGCCACTACGATTGCGAACGTCTGCTTGCCAAAGTATATCAGTTTCTGTATCTTTTTTTCCAGCGAAGCTCAGGGTAAAAGGTTTTCCAGCAATAACTCGTGCATCCTGATTAAGATCGACCAAATTTATGACAAGTTTTCCTTCTTCAGAATTTACATTGTTCAACATGATCCAGGATTCGTCCACATATGAAACCGCTTTGTTAAAAATAATATCCGTTGTGTCATATTGAACTGTCAACTCCAGAGCCCCCACGTTTATAAAATCACTCACATTCAAATGAACATTAAAGTTAAAATTTTCATTTTCTTTTGAGGAATAGCTTATGTACAAACTTAAATCTTCATTGGAAGTTTTGGTTGACTTCGCCAACAAATTTCCACCATAGTTAAAACCAGCACTCCAGTTCCACATTTGTACAAACACCATCAAATCTTCAAAATCAAACTTACTATCGGGAATTATTCGTAAATAAGGTGGTGTTCCCTCCGTTGGGCCAATTTCATCAATTGTTTGTAATGTATCTGAAAACCATAATTGTTGAAAAGTAATCAAATCGTCAAAATCGATTAAATCAGATTCATCGTAATCACCAAGCAGACCGATTGAAACTGTGTATAGAATATTATCTCCCGTGCTGTCAGGATCGTCGTTGCCATTGCCATCAAAAGGGTTACCATAAATGTCTTTAACACCTGTAGTGATTTCAATATCAAGTGTATCCCCGGTATACCATCCACCTGGATTATGAATAATTAATACATAGTTGATTGCATCATATTCCGTTTCCAAATCTTCATAAACTCCATGCCGTGAGGAAAAGAAAAATCCTTCCTGAAGAGTTCCGAAATCAATTTCCTTATTGAATGTGAATTTTATTGGTTCATACCAATGTTCTGCCAAAACCACCCCCGCGATGGCAGGTAAAAATTGATTATCCAAATACAGAGTAAGTGTATCTCCAACTCCATTTTGCCAGCCATCGTTCAATGCAAATGCAATAGACACCTCACCATTATAATTCATTAAATCGTCTAATGAATTCCAAGTGAGTGTATCCGAATACATGGTTGAATCCAAACCGGTCAACATTCCTGCTATGGATGATAAATTCCATGTATCTCCATTATCTACAGAATATGTTACAGTAATGGAATAATGATCTTTTGTTGTGTCGATTATTGCGTAGGGAAAATCAATGAAGCCGGAAAATTCATCCGGTTCTTGAATTGGGCCTATTGTCAGATTTCCTACATAGTTATCAATATGTATAGGATCACTGATAAACGTAGCCGTATCAAATGAATCAAATGCTTCTATTTTCAAGAATACTTCCTGTATTTCATTTTCACCTAAATCTTCTTCACTAATCCAGATGAACTCCAAAGTATCGATGATTGCAGTAGTATTACTATCAAAGATATCAGCGACTGTAGCCGTATACCATATTTGACTATCAGTGGAAAAATAGTAACCATATTCCACATCATCATTTTCTATATCTTCAATTAACAATTGTAAATGGATATCTCCATGCTGTTCTTGTGATAAATCAGTCAACATTATCAGTGCAGGCGGACTATTCACAGCGATTGCCATTATTGTATCAGATGGATTGCTGATATTTCCAATAGTATCAACAGCTGTTACATAATAATAATATTCTATATCTCTAACAACATTTGTATCCATAAAGACTGTATCCGGTGCAAAAATTTCAGTAACCATTGAATCAGCAGGGGCGCCAATACCTTTATAGATTAAATACTTCTCCAAATCTCCTTCATTATTACCTACCCAATTGATTGTAATCATTTGTGGAGTTACGAAAGGCGTAATACTTTCCGGTGCTATAGGAGCAATTGTGTCAATTCCTGTTGCAGTAAGATATATGAAAAGTAATCTATCGATTTCATCAAAGTCGTCACTTACAATCGTTACCGTATCAAAGGACGTACGAACATTCATTGCCTGAAAACGAATAATCAACTGTGTAGAATCATTCGGTAAAATGACAAATAAACTATCTGACAAAGAAAAAGCCGGATTACTATTGTTCACATCAGATACAGTCAGGGGAAAATTCCCTGTGTTAAAAATTGTGATTGTATCTGTATTTACAGAATCAATTTGTACTTCGCCAAGATCCAGCGCAGTCGCGGATATTTCAATATCGGGAGCGACAACTATGGCCATGATAGTATCAGATGGATTGCTGATATTTCCTATGGTATCAACAGCTGTTACATAATAATAATATTCTACATCTCTAACAACATTTGTATCCATAAAGACTGTATCCGGTGCAAAAATTTCAGTAAACACTGAATCAGCAGGGGCGCCGATACCTTTATGGATTAAATACTTATCCAAATCTCCTTCATTATTACTCAACCAATTGATTGTAATCAAATGCGATGCAACTTGAGACGTGACACTTACAGGTGCTGCAGGAGCAACAGTATCAATTCCTGTTGCGGAAAGTCTAACCATTTTTACCTGGTCTCCTAAATCTACATCATCACTGTAAACAAGAAGAGTGTCCGGGTAGGATGTAACCGCTGAAGGTAAAAAGACCACAGTTACCGATAGACTATCCCCAGGATTAACATTCCCGGATGTTGTACTAATGGAATAAACTGAAAGGGTATTTGTAATATTGCTCACTATCAACGTATCAGTGCCTATGTTTCTTACATGAAAAGTCCAACTCGCCGTGCTGTCAACCTGAATATTCCCAAAGTTGTGAGAACTTTCTGAAAGGGAAATTTCCTTGGAAACCGGTTTAGCGCTTACCTCACTGGAATATCCGCTCTCATTCCCCGCAGTATCCACAGCTGTAATTCGGTAATAATATGTGGTGCCGTTTGTGAGGCCAGTGATTATTTTCGTTGTGTCACTTACACTCGTTGCTGAATCCACTTTCATAGTCGGGTTGGTTGATGTATCGCCATAAATGATATACTTGGCAAAGTCGCTTTCGGTATTTTTATTCCACTCCAGGGTAATTTGAGTGTTGCCGGGGACGGCTACAAGTCCTATGGGAATTGATGGTACAAGATTATCCACCCCCGATCCAATTAATACAATCGATTTCAAAGTATCCGCTGTATCCGAATCATTACTATATATTCGTAGTGTGTCCTGGGATGATGTAATCGTTGAAGGTGAAAAGGTCACAATTACTGATAGGCTATCCCCAGGATTAACATTCCCGGATGTTGTACTAATGGAATAGACTGAAAGGGTCTTTGTAATATTGCTTACTGTTAATGTATCTGTTCCTGCATTTTTTATATACAACGTCCAACTCGCCGTGCTGTCAACCTGAACATTCCCGTAGTTGTGAGAACTTTCTGAAAGAGAAATCTCCTTGGAAACCGGCCTGGCGTTTACCTCGTTGGAATACCCGCTCTCATTCCCTACAGTATCCACAGCTGTAATTCGGTAATAATATATAGTGCCATTTGTCAGGCTTGTTATCGTCTTTGTTGTATCATTGATACTTGTAGTAGAGTCCACTTTCGTCGTGGGACCGGTTGATGTTCCTCCATAAACGATATACTTGGCAAAGTCGGTTTCTATGTTCTTATTCCATTCCAGGATGACTTGGGTATTGCCGGGGGTAACCGTTAAGTTTTGAGGTATTCCTGGTGACAGATTATCTACACCCGATCCAATTAATACAATCAATTTCAATGTATCCGCCGTATCCGAATCATTACTGTAAACGTAAAGAGTGTCCGGATAAGATATAATAGCTGTAGGTGAAAAGGATACTATAACAGATAGGCTATCCCCAGGGTTAACATTCCCATACGTTGTATTAATCGAATAGACTGAAAGGGTATTTGTAACATTACTCACCGTCAACGTATCAGTACCGATGTTCTTTAGATACAAAGTCCAACTCACCGTGCTGTCAACCTGAACATCCCCGAAGTTGTGTAAACTATCTGAAAAAGCAATCTCCTTTGAAACTGGTGTTGCATTCACTTCACCGGAATACCCGCTCTCATTCCCGGCACTGTCAACAGCTGTAACCCGGTAATAATAAGCCGTTCCGTTTGTAAGACCCGAATCTACATAAAATGTATCTTGCTGAGACATAGCAATGACGCTATCTATTAAAGTTGATGCTGGTGAAACCATATCCCTGTATATTCTAT
>CAJVYU010000043.1 GCA_913009735.1 uncultured Fidelibacterota bacterium | reverse complement strand
GTTTATTGGGAATTGTCCAGGAGTGACTGCCGTCGTTGGACGTACTGGGAACAATGGTCGTGTAGCTCAACCCGTTGTCGATGGAATATTCAATCTTAACCGGATTGCTGAGGTTCTGGCTGCTCCAGGTGATGTTGTGCTGCGACCCCACCTGCCATTTCTCGCCGCCGTTGGGGGAAGTTACGGTGATACTGGCTCCCGCAACAATCTCAAATTTAGCATCGCTGACATCCGATGGATTTCCATCGGTGGCATCGGCAATCCGCACCAGACAGGTCGTAGATGGTTTGTTGGGAATCGTCCAGGGGTGACTGCCATCATTCGACGTACTGGCAACAATGGTCGTGTAGTTAGAGCCGTTGTCGATGGAATACTCAATCTTAACCGTATTGCTGATGTTCTTGCTGCGCCAGGTGAGGTCGAGACGCTACCCATACACCCCCCTCTCCCGGTCGTTAGGGGAAGTTACGGTGATACTGGCTCCCGCAACAATCTCAAATTTAGCATTGCTGACATCCGACGGATTACCATCGGTGGCATCTGAAACACGCACCAAACAATTCGTTGATGGCTTATTGGGAATTATCCAGGAGTGACTGCCGTCGTTTGATGTACTGGGAACAATGGTCGTGTAGCTCAACCCGTTGTCGATGGAATATTCAATCTTAACCGGATTGCTGAGGTTCTGGCTGCTCCAGGTGATGTTGTGCTGCGACCCCACCGCCCACGTTTCGCCGCCATTGGGTGAAGTCAGGGTGAGCGACTCCGGGGGCGGAGGCGGACTGGTCTCGGCACAGACATTGTCGATTAGCCAGCTTCCCTTTGCTGCGCTTTCACCTGACCAGTAGTCGTGTGCACCTGTAAGACGAATCCTCACTTTCTTGACCTTATACTTTGCATTAGACAAGAAAGACGGTTTCCAGACAAAATGATAAGGAGTGGAGAAGTCTATCGTGTGAAACACAAAATTACTGCCATCATACTCTGCAAACAGGTGCGTTGAATTATCACTCGTATCAATCACTCTCAATTGTAACTCTGCAACAAAAAACCAAATATTTGGCGGAAACTCACCTAATTGGCCTGCCAAGGTTCGTTGAATGTCAATACTATAACCCGAGATGTTCTGCCATGTCGAAGCTGAGCTGAGGTCTGGAGACTCAAGGTAGATATCATGCAGCTTCCTACCTGAAGGTCCGCCAATCAGCAGAGGATTAGCCGTTGCTGCGAGTTGGTTCTGGTCATTGATGAGCACGAAGCCCTTGACCGGTGTTTTCTTCGTCTGCGTGTCGGTCTCGTAAATCTGGTCTATCGTCCAGTTCTGCGTTGTGTTGGTGTTAAAGTCAAAGCAAGCAGGAATGGTAGGCGGTGCGCCAGTGAGCTTGGCGATCCAGGCTTCTCCTAATCCACTCGAGTTGGTGCCTGCACCGACGATGGTCTGGCCATCGTCTGATATGCCCGTAGCTGATGTCAGCGTCCAGCCTGTGAGATCCAGGCCGTAAGATTCCATAAGTACACGCTTCAGGTCACGCATACCATTGGTGGCATCCCAGATGAAGGCCACGTTGCCCGAAGTACCGCTGGCTGATCCCACAATGTACGTTCCGTCACTGGAAACGTCCAAAGCCTTGCTCATGGTTTTTGGATTTGGCGCCGGCAGAAAACCGAGACCCTGCATAGGGCCGTTAGGATATACATAGTGAAATGCTTCTTTCGCTCCGGCGGTAGCACTCGCTCCCCATCCCACAATGATTTTTCCGTCGGAAGAGATTGCAGTGGCTTCACTTTCTTTGCTGTGTGCTTTTGGCAAGAAGCCCATGGGAGCCATCGGTCCGGGTGTATCAAAATAGAAGGCTTCATTTACGACACCACTTGCATTACTGCGGCCAACGATGATGGCATCGCCGCCTGATGACCAGACGTCATTAGCTTCGCTGACCGTGCCGCCCAAGAGGTGTCCCAGTCCGGTCATTCCAAACGCATACAACCACAGGAAAGCTTCGGTGTTGGCGGATGAACCCTTGCCGACAATCACACCACCATTTGCCGCAATGCCGTTGCCCTGACTGTTGAATTGCCCGCCGAACAGATCGTCAAGCCCCACCATCGGACCGGGGTCCACCCAGCGGAAGGCTTCCACGTTGCTGCCCCCAGATTTGGTGGAATTGCTCCAACCAGTAATGACAGAACCGTCCGTGGAAACAGCTATCGCATAACTATTATTCCCGCCCGGCAAAAATCCTAATCCCTTCATACCACCGGACGCGGTCCATCGAAATGCCTGCGGCCCACCGGAGTTGCTAAGCCCAACAACAACTTTGCCATCGGCAGAAACATCCATGGCTAGGCTGGCAACCGTACCCCCGGGCAGGTCGCCCAATCCCTGAAAACTCTGAGCAAATAAAGCAGAGGAAAACATCACAAAAGTTACCGACGTAAAAGCCAAATACATTCTCTTAGTTAACGGTTTCATAATCACCCTCCCGAAAAAAGAATTTTGAATTCATGAACAAAAAGAAATAACCTCTCGTTATGACTTCTTTCCTTGTGTATAGTTAAAAATGTGGCAGTCATCTCAGATATGATATCCTTTCCCTTAGTCAAAACGGCGTGCCATCGGCGTTTCGGCAAACAGGCTGAACGTGAGCAATACTCCTACGCCCAACATGTTGATGCACGTTTTCATGGTACCTCCTCCTTTAAAAACGAAAATAGAATTTTTAAGTGTATGTCAGTAAGACAGATGAAAAAAACATTTCAGAGTTACATTCTTTATTACGAAGCCGGGTCAAAAATTACATAAAACTTCCTGCGGAGAATTCCATTGCATTTCGTTGCCAAAACACTTACATTTTTAAAAATGAAATATTTTATGTAATCTGACTCGCGGCTTCGTAGTAACAGAGGAAAACAAATCTTGAACAGCAGTGAGATTTTACAGCAAGACAATGCCGCCATCCGGTGCTATCTCGAAAGCAAGGATGCCAAATATCTTGGAAAGCTCTATGAAGCCTACAAGCGAGTGATTTTTTTGCACTGTCTAAAAATGGTCGGCCATGAGGAAGATGCGAAAGATTTGGCAAGCGAGACATTCATCAGGGCATTTGATCGCATAGAGGGCTTCAAGCTCGGCGCACCGTTTTTTCCATGGCTGATGCGGATTGCGACAAACTTGTGTATCGATCACCTGCGCAAGAAAAATCGTCACAAGTTCTACGAATTTGATGAAAGACATTCTGCGGTTGCGATTGAAAATGAAAGTGAATCGAAAGAATCCGTGATTTCAGGGGAACGTATTATCGAGATATTGAAAAAATTAAAGCCCTTACAAAAGCGATGCTTCTGTCTGTTCTATATTCACAGCTTCACATACAAGCAAATCGCTGAAATGACCGGTTACCCGTTGGGCAAAGTTCGCTCTTACATTCAAAACGGGAAGCGTAATTTTAAATTACTCATGGAGAAGCAATGAGTCAACATAAAGGCAATGCCGATGCAATGGATCGATATAAAAAATCATTTAGTGATTTGAAATCACATATTGCCGCCAACTGTCCGCCGGCTGAAAAACTGGTGTCATACGTCGACAATGAACTTGCAGAGGATGAAGTCCGGGCTCTGAAAGAGCATTTTGATCTGTGCCCGGTCTGCCTCGATGCGCTGCAGCAGCTACAAACCGCCCGAAACACGGCACTGGGCACCGAACACCCTGTACCAAACTGGCCTGCGTTGGAAGCCGAAATGGATGCAAAAGTTTATTCTCACTTAAACGCTTTGGCGCCATCAAAATTCGGCAATCAGGCTGCGGAAACCGGAGCAGGAATTTTATCCAGAATTAAGACTTATATCAGCAAATTACTCCTGCCGCCTGCACTGGCGTATGCCGGACTTGCGATGATTGTTCTGCTGGTTTCGCTTTACGGCTACGCGTTCTTTAGCCGACCGGCCTATTTTCCCTTAGCTCAGATTCAATTCTATGAAACAGGGGTCGTGCGGGGAGCAGGCATCCGGTCCAAGACGTTAAAAACGGGATGGCAATACTTTGAACAGAATCAGTACACAAAGGCCATATCCTCTTTAAAAAAATTTCTGGCCGATCAACCGAACCACTATCAAGCCAATTTTCTTGTTGGATTATCCTACCTCTTTGAGGCCAGGAAACAGCTCTTAGGGCTGCCTTATCGTTTTGATTCGAACAGGGTGAATCAAGGGGTCGGCTATTTGGAAAAGGCGCTCTCTTTGGCAGAGGGAAATGCCTTTTACCAGGAAGACTGCTTGTGGTATCTGGGCAAAGCTTATTTGATGTTAGGGAATTTTGACAATGCCCGCCAACAGTTTCAAGCGTTATTAAACCTCCCGCGGCCCAATCTTATGAGAAAAGATGCGGCCAGGCAGATGGTTCTGAAATTGAATGAATTTTCCGGCATATAAGAAAGCGCGGGTCATACCAATGAGTCCCTCACCGCGGCTGAGTTTTCCCATGCCCGTATTACAGCCGCTCAGCACTACCAGGACTGCATTGAGCCTTAAATTGTAAACTTCGCAAGTTTGCAGGCAGCCGTCTTCGTCTCCCTCGCGGGTTTGGGACAAAATAATTTTCGAATACATGGGCTGTTTATCATCGATGATGTTGTGAGTTGCCAGATGAATAAACCTGTAATTTTGCGCCCGCTCTTTAAAGGCCTTCCCAGACGATAATCGGCGCTTCTATTTCCCGGCCAACTGCCAGTGCCCTGTTATAATTTTCTGCCGATTTCGTATAATTTTTCAACTGAAGATTTAAATTACCAAGATTGTTTAATTGATAGCCCTCATCATTTTTGTCGCCAATTTCCCCTGCAATCATTTTAGCTTTCCCGTAGAATACCAAGGCTCTTGAAAATCTGCCTAAGCTATAAAAAATATTGCCGATATTCGCAAGATCTCTGCTTTCACCACTCCTGTCACCAATTTCTCCGGCAATCTTCAGAGCTTTGTCAAAATACTCTAACGCATTGGAGTAATCACCCAATTTCCAATATGCAAGTCCAATTGCTCCAAGGGTCCTCCCCTCCTCGCTCCTGTCGCCGATTTCTCTCAGAATTCCCAAAGCTTGTTGGTAATAGGTCAGTGCTTTACGTTAGTTGTTGAAATTCCAATAACACAGGCCGATATTTGTCAACCAGGTCCCCTGGCGGCTTTTATCCTTAATCTCCCGGTCAATCGCCAAAGCCTCCTGATAATACGTCAAAGCCTTGGCGTATTCTGCTTAGTAAATATAAATGCTGCCGATATTTCCAACATTTAGGCCTTCCAATCTTTTATCTTTGATTTCCCGGGCAATTTTTAAGGCCTGTTTATGACGCACCAAAGCCTCGGGAAACTGTCCTATATTGCGATAAACAAAACCCATATTATTGAGCCAGGTGGCTTCGGCAATTTTATCCCCAACTTTCCCGGCAATCTTAACGGCCTGACGGTCGTACTCTAATGCTTTGGAGTAGTTGGCCATATTCCCGTAAATGACGCCTATGTGCCCTAAATATTTTCCTTCGCGGCTTCTATCCCCAAGGTCACGTGCCATTGCCAATGCCTCCTGACAGCGTTCCCGCGCTTCACGATATTTACCGAGTTTTAGCAGAAACGTACCCCGTTCTCCCAGAAACCTGAGTTGAAGCTCGACGTCATTTTGTCTCCCGGCTATCTTGTAACCCGTCCTGTTAACCTGCAATCCCTCTTGTAATTTTCCAAAATGGTAGTAGATATTTGCTTTTTCAAGATACAGCACTAACAAATCAGGATTCAAGTTTAGAGCTTGGTCAAGGGCCGTGAGAGCATTTTCCCATTGCTTCAGCAGCATATAAGCGTACCCAAGTCCGTAGTAGGCGCCGGCATTCCGGCCTTTTGCAGGAACCAGGCCGCCCAAATAGTTGATCGCGCCCTCCGGATTTTTTGTTTTTTTGTAAGCGATCACAATATCCTTGTAGATGGCGGCACGCCTGTTGGACAACTCTATGCTTTTTCGATAAATTACAACAGCCTGTTGAAAATCCCCCTGTCCCTGGTAAACCAGGCCTAACCCGTGATAGGCATAGGCGTTCTTTGGCGCTTTTGCAATCAGACCTTCAAAGTATTGCTTTGCCTCATCTAAGGCATTTTTATATTTATAAACTTCCACCATCTTGACATAGGCGCGATAAAAGGCAGGCTCTTGTCCAATCATCTGCTGCAGATATTGGATAGCGTTGTTGTATTGCTGTTTACCGATTAACCGTAAAAACCCGCAGGTATTGTTGATTCAGGGTGGGGGATTCCCGGGGTTTAAGGAAAGATGCAGGGGCGAACAGCAGAATCATGATGAGGCTGAAAAAATCTTATTTGTAATGGCAATAAGTTTGTTTATTTTTTCTAATGTTTATTCTCAAGAATCTATTCTCAGTGATCGGGAATTAGAAATGCAAACCGAAAATACAAATGGTGCTACTGTTATTTTCAAAACCGCCTTAATTTCTAATGCATGCTGGGATCAAGAAGATACTCCTGCTTAAATAAAAAATGTGGGTCGGTAAAGTTTGCCGGCCACCGGTTTTTATTTTTATGGTAAAAACATGGGGTAAAACATCACGGCGATTCAGCCAATTGCTCTACCATTCGCCCATTCGCGCCCGTTTTTTTTCGTGTGTTTCGCTGGCGGCATTTTTTAATTTTTCGTAACAATTCCATTTTTTCAAAAATATGCTTTACATTTCGTTTTTTCTTTTTTATATTCGGGTGTCATTACGATTGGGGTGGGGTTCCTGATCTGATTGCGATGATTATTCCGACGCAGGTCATCTGAAGACCTCCTATTCGATTAGCTGAACGCAACCATGACCACCTAATGAGCCCTACTCCTCTTCTTTTCCATTGGTTTGTTCGTTGTGTTTAAGGAAAACCGAATTGGGCGCAAAGAAAAGGAGTGCGCCTGGTTCGGGTTTTTGGCTTGTCTTTTATCATCGGCTTATTTCGATGGCTCTGATTTATAGAGGAAAGATGAAAAAATCTAAATTAATGATCTTAATATTTTTTCTGACTATGATTTTTTCCTGCCAGAGGGAGAAAAACCCCGTCACACCGCCGGGTGGGGGGAATATTCACCCTCAGGTGGCGATTCCCTGGCCAAGCCTGGCGGACAGCCCCTGGCCGATTGCACATGGGAATATGCAGTGTACCGGCAGAAGCTCTTTTAAAGGTCCTCAGGAAGGTAAAGTAAGCTGGCGCTTTACAGAAGAGCACATGGTTGATTTATTATGTTCGCCTGTTATTGGTGAAGACGGGACGATTTATTTTACCTCAAACCGAAGTTTGTATGCGCTTAATCCGAACGGAACATTAAAATGGAAAACGCGAGATGCCGGCGGATTTGAAGGTGGCGGTTACAGTTCGATTTCGATGTCACCTGATGGCTCTGTTTTGTATATTGCAGGTTTAGATTCAACTCTAAATGCGGTTTCAGCCGAAACATCTGATATTTTATAGCAATTTCCATTGGGGCTTCTTTTGGAATCGGCTCCTTTGGTGGACTCCGGCGGAAACATATATGTTTTCGGGTTTAAAAATAAAAAGGAAGGTTACCTTATTTATTCAATCACTCCCGGCGGTAAAATACGTTGGGCCTATCACAACATAGAGATATGGAATATGCAGCTCCATGCCGATATGTTTATGAATGCAGAGGGTAATATTTATTTTTGTAAAAAATATGAATTGGCTTCTTTAGATTACAATGGGCAGTTGCGATGGACTGCTCCCATCGATAATGGATTTTTTTCGCCAATATTGGGAGATCGTTTTGGAGACATTTACCTGACCGGCATTATGAAAAGCGTTTATGCCTATAATACCTCAGGGCAAAAGATTTTCGAATGCGCGGTAGAACCTCATTCACAGGTCATGATTGGCGGCGCAATTTCGGCAGACGGTCATTTATATATTTCTGAAAGCACGAATTTATATTGTATCCGATAAGAGGATATTATGAATAAATAATATTTTCTAAAAATAATTCTTGTAAATAGGGTATTATTTTTCGTAAATTATGATGCGCCGGAGGGGCATTTAGGTACTGCTTTTAAGTTTTTTCGGATAATAAAATTTTTGCAGAAAAAAACAAAAATGTCAGGCATAATACTACAACTCAAATTTATCATTCGGGCAACAGCCCGAAGGTATGCCGGCAGAGCTTATTTTTAGTACCAAAGGCAGGCAGGGCGGCATTCATTTGAATGGAACGGGGCAGGTTTACCGGGCGGGGTTTATTTCCTTCGCCTGCAAGTTCGAGAATCGATATGAAATAAAGAAGATACTTTTGCTTAAATAAGGGAATATTTCCTAAACGCAAATGATCTCATAAGAGGAGATTGCAGGACCGGCCGGGAAGCGGAGGAATTTCGGTTCTGACCCGTCCTTTTTAACCGGTTATTCACAGAAGTCATGAGCGCCTAAAACTGACAGAGGAAATTACGGATCATGCATAAAAAGAAATGGTTGTGGTATGCACCGGCCATTTTGTTGGTGCTGTTGGCGGGTTGTTCTAAGCGGGAGCCTCTTCCGACAAAGCCGTTAACCGTGTCCGTTGGATGTGCGGACTGTCATACCGACCAGGCTTTGTTGAAAAAGCTTGCGACGCCGGAAAAAGCACCTTCCGGCGGGGAAGGTGAGATCCGGGGCGGCACAGTAACCCCGTTGGAGCCGTGGGAAAAAGTATTTGTAAAACAAGATTTTTTCGGCAGCGTTCATGGGAAAATTGCCTGCATTGGCTGCCACAAAGGGAATCCTGAGGCCGCAACCCCGGAAGCCGCTCATAAAGGAATGTCGGCTGACCCAAGCGAAGAGCCGCAAACCACTTGCGCCGGATGCCACACAAATGTGGTGGCCCATTTTGAAAAGAGTATTCATTTCAATCAAAATGGATATTTCACGCTTTTTGAAAAACGGGCCGGTTTTTCGCTAAAAGACAATCCCAGCCTGATGGCGCATTTTAAACAGGATTGTGGAACATGCCACACAACTTGCGGCCAGTGCCATGTGAGCCGGCCTGCGATCGTAAAAGGCGGTTTTCTTACGGGACATCGTTTTCAGAAATCTCCGGATATGATCAATAACTGTCTGGCATGTCACGGAAGCCGCACGGGCGAAGAATATCTGGGAAGTGCTGAAGGCTATCGCCCGGATGTGCATTGGGATCCGGGCGGGAAACAGTGCGAATTCTGCCATAAGGAAAGTGAGCTGCACGGCTCCGGTGCGGAATCGGATCTGCTGTACAACGTCCCCAATGCGCCGCGCTGTGAGAATTGTCACCGGGATAAAGCCGCGGCCAATGTTTATCATTTCATGCACTGGAAGAATCTGCAATGCCAGGTGTGCCATTCACAGGATTATAAGAATTGCAATTCCTGCCATGTGGGTGCAGGCGGTCTGGCCGAACCCGCCTACAGGGCCTTTAAAATCGGGCGAAATCCCATTCAATCACCGGGCCATCCCAAAGCCTATGTAGTCCTGCGCCACGTTCCGATTTTGCGGAATTCGTACGCGGCCTGGGGCGTGGCCGACCTGCCCAATTATAATTCAGAACCCACGTGGAAATACAGTACACCTCACAATATCCGGCTCTGGACGGATCGAACGGATACCACCGGCAGCGGAGGCAATTGTGCCTTCAAATGCCATTCATCGAACACCTTCTTTTTACGCAGGACCGATGTGGCTCCCGGTGAATTAGACGCGAATCAAAATGTGATTGTCCCGGCGGATTTTCCGCCCAAACCGTAAATCAAAATTAGAACAAGGAGGTAGCTAAAAATGAAGGCGAAAATTTTTTACGGGATGTTTTGGGGGGTCGTCATGCTGTTGATCACCATGACAACCAGTCAAATTGGCACCGCTCAATCCAAATTGGATTGTAGTTTGTGTCACAAAGACATTTATCAGCAGTGGCAGCAGGGAAGTCACGCTCATACACAGATGGATGTGGCCACGGAATTGAGTGAGGAACGCGTGGGGCAGTCGCCGGACACTGTTATTAACGGTTCGGATGCGGAAGACTGCATTGCGTGCCATTCCCCTCTGGCCGTTACGGTGAACGGCGGGATGACGGAGGCGGAGGCGCTGGGCCATTTCTACACGACAACAAATGGCGTCTTCACGGATTCCACGACAGTTGCGGATACGACCAATTGGCCGAACAACTGGTGCACAACCTGTCACAATGTGCCGGCCAATCACCCGTTGTCGATGCCCGTTTTCGGCTATTTTAATTCAAAGACAACACAGTACGACACGGTTGCCAATGTGCCCTCCCTTTGCGGCCAGTGCCACGGGAATCTCCATTTCGAAGATACCGACCATTTGACGTACAACGCCTGGACGATGAGTAAACATGCCAACACCCAGGACGATGTGGCCGGTGAATTGTCCGAAGAGCGGACCGGAGAGTCACCGGATACGGTTCTGCACGGTTCGGATGCGGAAAATTGTATTGCCTGTCATGCGCCGACAGCCGTGCTTGCAAACGGCGGGATGACGGAGGCGGAGGCTCTCGGGCATTTCTTCTCCACCGTGAATGACACATTTTCATCGTCAACCGCGGCGATCAACAAAGATGAATGGCCGAATGTCAACTGTATTTCCTGTCACAATCCGCACGTACCCAATAAACCGTCTTATTTTAATTCCGGCACAAAAGAGTATGAAGCGATGAGCAGTACAGAGGAATTATGCGGCCAGTGCCACGGCAGTTTGCGATTTCCGGACACGGATCATCGATCCTATAATATTGAAAAAGGGATTGGAGCCGTTGGCGTCACATTTAAAGAAACCATGACCGGTGTGACCTGTACGGATTGTCACATGTATTCCAGCGATGTGGACGGAAGCAATTCTGCGATGTATCACGGTCATACGTGGGATATTTTTGTCAATGAGAGTGACGGCAGCAAGACGGCTTCCTGCACATCCTGCCACAGCAGTATCAATGCGGCAAGCGCCGAATCAATCATTAAAATGTTCAAAGCGGAAACTCAGACGCGCCTGGACAGTGCCGTGCAGGTTATGCAGACTGCCGACAGTCTGATGCAGGGCAACACCGATCCGAATCTTCAGACTAAATTGAGTGAAGCCCATCAAAATCTCTTTTTGGTGGAATCGGATGAGAGCGGCGGTTTTCATAACCAGAAATATCAAATGGACTTGCTGGCGGACGTGATTCAGAGATCAAAAGAAATTATAGCGGCCACGCCGGTTCAAGAGACAAAAACCGAACAGTTGCCAAAAGCATATGCGCTCTTTCAGAACTATCCAAATCCGTTTAATCCGTCGACACACATTAACTACACGCTTCCGGAACGCACGCCTGTCACCATTGAAGTATTTGATCTTCTGGGCGAGCGGGTTCGAGTGCTTGTCAACGGGACGGAAGCCGCAGGCAGTCATTCTGTCACCTGGAACGGCAGAAATGATTTCGGCAAATCGGTGCCGGGCGGGGTTTATATCTATCGTATTCAAACAGACCGTTATAAAGCGATTCGGAAGATGGTCCTGCTGAAATAAGGAAAATTTACAGTTTGAAAGAAGATGGGACACGGACGGCATGAAAATCTGTGCCAACTATTTTTTCTGCTTGATCCGTGTCCTATATTCATTTTGTCCGGCTTTGAATTCACTTACGCGTGAAAGGAGATTAGACTTTCATGAAGACTAAATTGTGTGTTCTGTTTTTTCTTTTTATCTTTTCACCCGCCGTTGTTTTTAGCGGTATTCCGCAGATTTCCGGTTCAAGTGCCACATCCTTTTTGGGATTCAAAACGGACGAAGCCCACTACAATTTTTATCAACACGTGTCTTTGGCGTACCGGCCCGAATTTGTACGCAATTTTTCCATCCATATCAATCTGATGGGACTCACCGATTTGGGGCCGGCCTCTGTCGGCACGCCGTTTCAGGTGTACGGCGCCTATTTGGATTGGAGACATCTCTGGAAAAATCGTCTTAATGTTTCCCTTGGGCGAAAATTTTATTTTAACGGCGTTGGGGTGGGCTATTTAGACGGCGGCTTTTTAAGCGTTCGTGCCTTGAAAAAGATTCGCTTCTCCTTTTTCGGAGGGGTTGAAGTGCCTTACAACCGCGCTCCGAAAGTTTACCGGCTGCAGGACGGGTATGTGATCGGCGGAAAAGTTCAGGTTAAAAATGTGTACAAAACCCGGCTGGGCATCAGTTTTTACCGGAAGGTTCGAAACCATGCGGCGTATTGGCAATTAGTGGGATTGGATCTGTACCGGCCGTTCGGACAGACCCTTTTCTGGCATGCGCGAACCTCTTTCAATCTGCTGGAGTCCACACTCCGAAAGGCGCTTGTAAATCTGCGCTGGCTCCCTTCAAAAAAACTGCTGTTCTACATGGAGGGCTTTTACCGCACCCCGCAGGTGTACCACGATTCTTTTTTTGAGCGATTTGAACTGGAGGGGCTGACACAGGGACGGCTCAACGCCGTTTATTATTTTTCAAAAAAGTACGGCCTGACCGGAGACCTGTTGTGGATTTTTACGGGAGAAAAGCAATCGCAAAAATTCCGGCTGGGCGTGTTAACACCTTACGGAATTCTGGGATTTCAGCAGGATCTCGGATTTGCGGGATTTCAAATCAGGGCGTATGCGGATGTTCAATACCCGGTGACCGGGGCCTTAAAAGCCCGCTTGCGGCTGGATTATTCCAATTACCAAATCAGCGATTGGTCGGAGAGCTACATTCAATTCGGGAGTGCATTCAGGCTGGCGTATCAGATAAAAGAGCGTTTTTTAATTTCTCTGGAAGATCAGTTTTACAACAATCGATTGTATAAAGTGGATAATCGAATCTTAGGGCAGGTGATATGTCGATTTTAAAACAAAAACTATCGGTCTGGAAAACAGGTATTTTGGCGGCAGGAATGCTGGTGGGTGTTACCGCTATTGTCACACTTTTTGCGGGACAAAAAGATCATCTGATTTTTTCTCACATGAAACATGTGGATGAAATGGGAATTGATTGTCAGACCTGCCACACGGCGGTGGATACCAGTATGCACGGCACAGATAATTTGCTGCCGTCGATGGAGACCTGTTTTAAATGTCACGACGGCGAAACGGCACCCAATAAATGCACGATCTGCCACACCCATCCGGATGAAGCGCAGGTGATTCCGCCAAGCACAACGTACAGCCCAAAATTTCCGCACAAAACCCATCTGGATCAGGGGATAAAATGTCTGATCTGCCACAAAGGGATTACCAAAGCCGCCGGTACTGTTGCCGTCCATCTTCCGAAGATGAACCAGTGTCAGAGCTGTCATCGGCAAAAGCGTGTGAGCGATCCCCTGACATGCCGGGTTTGCCACACGAAGCAGCAGGATTTGAAACCCATCACGCACCGTCTGGATTGGAAGCACGTGCACCAATTTGCCGCAGAATCGAATCCAAAAGACTGTGCCCAATGCCATGCACAAACTTATTGTGAAGACTGCCACGAAGGGAAAAATCTTACGCATAAAACGCATCCGTTGAATTTTGAATGGAACCACGCCATCGAAGCAAAAGCGGGTAAAACACAGTGCATTTCCTGCCACGAGGATGAAGTCTTTTGTATTCAGTGCCATCAGGAGATGAATGTTATGCCGCCGTCCCACGGCCGTGTAGGGTGGGTGAATACAATTGACGGCGGACAGCACAAGATTGAAGCGGAAATGGATCTGGAAACGTGTATCGCCTGTCACGGAGATTATAAAAACTATCCGAGCTGTTTTAGATGTCATAACAGTCAAAACAAAGAAGAGTAAAAAATGAAACGGTTCTATTGGATTCTTTCGGTTCTTTTGGGAATCTGGCTGATTGCCGGATGCAGTCGGGAAAAAAATCCTGTGACGAGTTTTTCACATCCGGAAACCTGGATGCAGGAAAATTCCGCTGATTTTCACGGTCAGATTGTGGTGGCAAGGGGGCTGGCCTCCTGCCGGACGTGCCACGGGAAAGATTTCGAGGGAGGTGACGCCGGGGTTTCGTGTTATCAATGCCACAGTGTGTTTCCCCACAAGACCGATTGGATGGAAATGGGCTCACCTGATTTTCATGGGACCTATATTCAATCTCACAAGTATGATATGCGCGGGTGCCGCGAATGTCATGGAAAGGATTATTCGGGCGGGCGGGCGCATAAAGCCTGTCTGGACTGCCATACGCGACCGGGAGGACCGGAAGCCTGCAACACCTGCCACGGGAACGAAAAGAACAATGCACCGCCCAGAGATTTGGCCGGTGATCTGTATTATACGGCGATCGGTGTGGGCGCTCATCAAACCATGCTCGCTGCCGGTGTGAGCTGCAGCACGTGCCACGTCGTCCCGGACAGCGTCTACGCCCCGGGGCATATTGACACCACGCGTGCCGCCGAAGTGAAACCCAATTTGGGTTGGGATCCGGTTACCGCCACCTGCTCAAATGCGGGATGCCACGGGCCCCTGGTGTTCACAAAAAAATATTGACACGCCGGTGTTGCGGACGCTATTTCCGAACGCTTCACACTCCGATTTTATCTTTCATAAATCAGATACCTTTCCTTCTCAATTTGAGGACGAATATATTTAGATATTGCATTATTTGACACCAAATCTGCTTTTCTTTTTAGAATTTCTTGAAGCTCTAATTTCATCTTGATAAACTTTAATCCTATTATTAAAATGATACAATTTTAAAATACAAAAATATCCTGAAAAAATCATTATAAGTATTCAATTAAAATCTTAATCCCTATTCCTATTAAAATAATTCCACCAAAAATTTCTACTGATTTCCCTATTCTTTTTCCAAAATATTTTCCAAGCTGTAATCCTATTATTGATGCTGCAAAAGTGATTGACCCGATAATCAAAATAGCTATTGAAATTGACAAATTTAAAAATGCAAAACTTATTCCTACAGCGAAAGCATCAATACTGGTTGCAAGAGACTGTCCTATTAATGTTAATATTTTTAATTCTATATCTTTTGAATTGTCTTTCTTCTTTAATCCTTCATAAATCATTTTCCCACCAATAAAAGATAAAAGTAAAAAGGCTATCCAATTGTCGAATTCCTTAATATATTTTTCTATCCCAATACCAGCAAACCAACCAACTAATAGCATGAGTGCTTGAAAGAATGCTAAGAAAAAAGATACAGTTAAAATTCTTTTTACATTTAAGTCTCTAATTGTTAGACCATTTGTTATTGATACAGCAAAAGAATCCATAGATAATCCAATCGCTACTAATATTATTGATACTATGCCCATTTTGTTTTTCCAATATTGCACAACTTGAGTATATGAAAAGTAGGCGATTCCGAAGCACTTATCTTTCAAGTAACAAGAATTTTTAAACGTGCTACAAACCTTAATATTACTACTGTTTCGCCTATTTTTTATATACATTGTTAGCTGTTGTTATATCTTTTTTTCTTCTAAGAAACTACCCGAAGTTTCTTTCATAATGAACCAACGTTTTTTGCTGTTGGTGGAGCGACTAAGAGTTAAAATATCAATATCATTTTAGAGTCATTCAAAGGGTTCCAATAGTTTAATATCTCTTAGCTTTTTGCTGTAATTTTTAATTATTCCTTTATTCTTTAGCAAAAACTAATTTTATTTTGACACATAAATTTCTTGAATTGTAATTCATGTACACCGAAGTATAATTACTCCGGATGTTAAAAATATTGTTTATGCACTATTTTTGAGAAGAACTCCCTTTCTCCTTTCTTTTTCCAATCTGTCAGAAAATTTCTTTTAATATCTTTTGAAAAACGTACAACCGGACAGTTTACAAATTTAATGCCTTTACCAATACATACCTCACGAAGTTTTTCTTCATTCATTTGCTCAACAGGATATTTTTTACACGCAAGCTCAAAAGCATTATTAGAAATTCTCTTGCTGCTTTTTATTTTTTTGGCTAATTCTTCTAATTCATCGTAAGGAAATAAATTTTCCCCTTGATTCATTCTGTTATAAATAATTTCTGCGGCTAATTTATCGTGGCGAAATAAATATTTTTGTATTCCACTAACATTATTCAGATTTTCACCTTCTTCTATTTTTAATGCAAACCCTTTTTGTTCTCCTGGTCTTTTAAATGGTTGTAAGCCGATAACTGAAATTTTTTTGCTTTTAATTGAATTATGCTTTTCAGGTAAAAAATGTTCAGGCGTAAGACTATATCTGTAAATAATCCCATAGCCCTCTGAATCCATTGGAATATACCTATTATTTTTTTTTATGCACGTAGCAAAAAACGCTGCTACCCATTTGTCGTTTGTAAAATCCAACATGTCAGTATCTAATTCATAATGCTGAGCCAATCCCAAATAATCTACTTTTAGTGATACTAAAACATCTTTCCCAAAATTCTTAAATACAATACCTTCATTGTATATTAATTGGACAAATGGATGGGTTTGGAGTAATAGTTCAAATTCAGACGAACGAATGCGATCAATAAACCGGTCAATATTATCTTTTTCTTTGTTCCGAAATATAGTAGGAATGCAATCTTCATAATATTGAGGCTGTCCACGAAAATAAGAATTAAAACAAGAAGATGTGGGTTGTAAAACACAAGGGCCGTTGGGTGTTTCAGACTTAATTTCAAATTTGTCTTCAGCCCCCAAATTTGATAATAAATTCCATCTTACGTTATTTCTAAGTCTTTCTTCTTCGCCGGCAATCATATCTAAGATATGAAGTATTGTTGGAAGTTGTTTAATTTTTTCGGGTGTCATCGTCTTCATTCTTTCTTAATTCATATAGATCAATATTGTTTTTTATTATATGGTCAATATCTTGAAGTAGTTTTTTACAAATGTCCTGTAGAAGTTTATCTCCAATTTCTTCCGCTATTATCAAAGCTTTTTCTCCATATTTTTTTGCTGGCTCCAATTTTGAAAGATTATAATAAACAGATGCTATCTTTTCAAGACTCTCAACTTCTCCCCTTTTATCATGAGCCTTTTTGAAGAAGTCCAATAATAAATTGGCACAGTCCATTGCTTCCGGAAAATTCTTGTTTTGATTATGAAGGCAGTATCGTAAATTATATAAAAATGAACGCATTATGGAATCCGGGGGCGTTAATACCTCAATTTGTTCGATCAAAGCATGAATTTCTTTAGTCATTTTTAAAGAAAGATATGTGTTAGCTCTTTCATATAAAGCCATTACCAATCCCTGGTTGAAGTTTAATTCTTTAAATACTCTTTCTGCTTCACGGAAATGATCGACTGCCAGATATAGAAATCTGTGACCTCTAAAAACAAATCCAAGCTCCATCAATGTTTTACCCTCTAGTCGTTTATTCTTTTTTTCCTTTGCTATAAACAATGCTTCACTATAATTCCTTATTGCCTGATCCCATTTCCCGGTCCTTAATAGGATATTTCCATATGTAATTAGTTCAAGGGCAGCGTTTTCTTTCATGTTTATTTTATTATATAGCCTGATTGCTTTTTTTACACTATCTAATGAATTTGGATAATCACTAATATTCAAATATGAAGCCGCCCTACAACTTTCAATTTTCGCTTTCAAATCATCGTTTCCTTTAATCGGAATAATTTGTTCAGCACTTTGACAGCAATCAATACTTTCAAAAAATCGTCCCATATTATTATACACACTGGCAAGATTTATATAATAATAAACCCATAGAATATGATTTTTTGGAATTCTTAAAAGTAACTGATAAACTTGTTGAAGAAATGAATAAGCCTGCTTGCAATTACCATCATCCAGGGCTTTATTGCATTTTTTAATCAAGGTATCTATTGATTTAATTATATTCATAAAAATCTTCTTAATTTATTCTAAATAGTGGCTGAACGAAAACGTAACACAAGCCTCTGACTTGTGAAATTTGATTTAGCTAATCCTTTGTTTCTGCTATCAAACGAACGCAAGCAAGATGCTCACGTTACATTTTCCATGTGTTTTCGTTCAGGCACTAAATAAGGACCCAGTTAAATAATTTGGATTTTTTTGCTGAATTCCTGCTAAGTTCCTTTCTGCTGCATACAATTCCTTTAAAAGTATCTTATATTTCTGACTTGTAGCAAACAATATGTAGTTAATATTGTCTTTAAATCCCAATACATTCTCCTTAGAATTCTTATCAGAAAGAATGTTCATCAAATATTATCACATTAATCTCTCAAATCATTTTCTCTGTTTTTTATATCTAGAAGTTTTTATCATTTCTTTGTTGATGTAAGGGGCTGTAAATAACAGCTAACGGTTTGTATATGAGGCGTTGGGCACTTTATTGTACCAAACTTTCAACCTGCCTGCCGTCAGGCAGGTTTACTACGCCGTATATTAATGCTCATAATCTTTAATTTAACTACCTGCCGCCCAATGCCTTATATACATTGTTGCCTGCTGGCGTTTTCTATTTTTTCAAATTTCAAATACCTGTTTTCAAAGTCAATAATCCATTTGTCCGAACAATGATTCTTTATTGTATCAACTAATTTTTCAATTGTCAATGGTTTGAAATAGTTTTCAATAGATTCTTTAAAAGTCGATTTATACTTTTCAATCCCCGATTTAATATTCAAATTTTCCGATGGATATAAATAAATGAATTCTCCGATTTCATAGTCATTATTTGTAACAAAAAGACTTAAAGCCAAAAGATGGTCTCTCCAGATTTGTTGGATTGGTTTTTCTTTTAATCTATTAATATTCGACATCTTAAAGATTCCAGATGCAGATGAAATTGTTTTATAAGTGTTTTTATAAGTTGAAGGTTCATCATTCAAATCTTCTGCATACTTGACTTCAATTCCAAAAAATCCACTTTTATCTTTTTTCGTTTTATATTCGATAAACACGTCAAATGCAGAACTGTCACCTGTGTATTTCAGATTTTTTCTTCCAGGCGAATATTCAAATTCAATAGCCGTTACTCTTTTTAGGTTCCTTTCCGGATATAGTTTTTTGAAGATTGTTGTTGCTAATTCTTTATTTATTTTCAATTCTCCGAAAAGATTAAATGCTAATGGTTGACTGGAAAGTAAATTATTCCAAATTCTTGGCTCTTGAATTACTTTTCCGTCAATGTATTTATTTTTGACTTCAAATTTTACAATTTCAAAAATTCCGTTAGTTAAAAAATTCGCCCCTGTTTCTTTTGCGAAATCCAGTTTCAAGAAGTTTCCATATTTCTCAAATTCAAAACCATTTTCCGTTCTCCAAATACTTTGAAGCAGTCTTGCGTTTGCAGCAAAATCAGTCTTGTCGTAATAATCAGTTTCGTATTTTTTTCTTAATTCTTTGTCTGGTTTCATTTTATTCTTTCTTTATACGAGTTTCGTTTCTTATGCTTACAGGTAACGGTTTGTATATGAATAGCAGTCGACTGCGGAACTCTAATCTTTCAATTTACAACAATGTTGAAGCGGGCTGCAACCCTTGAATTCACTACTATTTCGGCTATTATTTTTATGCATTGTTAGCGGTTTGTTGTTTATTTTTTCTTTCGTTCAATTACTACTTCTTTTAAAATATTCATGCCGTTAATCGCAGAAGGAAATCCAGAATAAACACTCATTAACAACATAATGTCTTCGATATTTTCAGTTGTCAGTCCAATATTCATTCCCGAGTTGATATGGAATTTCAATTGTGGTTGTGCATTGCCTAACGCTGTCAATGCTGCAATCGTTGCAATTTGTCTATGTTTTTTGCTTAAATTATCTCTCGAAAAAATATCTCCATAACCATATTCGAGTGTAAACTTCACCAACTCTGGAGAAAAATCATTATAAATATTTTTAAGTTTTTCAACTTGTAAACTGTCTAATTTTGACAATTCATTTTCGCCAATCTTTAAACGGTCAGCTTTTGCCGTGTCTGTCGCAGAATTGCCGATATTGTCTGTAATTCCGTAGCATATTCGATGATAAATTTTCCCAAATCGGGTGAAATATCTTTCAGGCTGTTTATTACTTTTTTGCCAGCTTCTCCATCTATATCTTTGAGTTTTTCCCAACCCCTATTATATCTGTCTGAATTTTCCATTTCTATTTTTCCTTTAGTTTTCTGTCCATAAACAAATTGTCCGATTAATAAAAGAAGTACGATAATATTTATTCGTTTCATTTTTGCAGGGTGTTTTTTCAATAACGGCTAACGGTGAGTATATGAGGCGTGCCGCTTTTTGAAACAATTATTTTACAATTTACAATTTACTTTCATATGAAATACTAACTTACAGTATTGCAGCCACTTGCGGTATGCCTTATATATATTGTTAGCCAAAGTGTTTAATCTTTCATTGTCAATAAATTCATTAATTTTTCGTTTATATAATAATTTCCTGTTCCTAATTTTTGCTTCTTCAATAATCCGTCTTTTGTCAATTCGTTTAAATATTTCGCAGCAGTTATTCTTGAAACTCCTAAATCCCTTTCTATAAATTCAATTTTTGTATAAGGATGTTTAAAAAGGTTGTTTAGTAAATCTTGACTGTAAAATTTATAGTTCTTACGAAGAAGATTTTTATATTCAAAAATCAATTCTCTTATTTTTCCAATCAAAATAATTGTTTCTTTTGAAATTTGTTCAACAGCGTCAAGCATATACAGTATCCAATTTCCCCAATTGTCGGTTTCTCTAATTTCTTGTAAGAGCTTATAATACATTCCTTTATTCAAAATTATATATCGACTTAAATATAACACAGGAAGGTTTAACAAATCTTTCATAACCAGATACAAAATATTAATTATTCTTCCTGTTCGCCCGTTCCCGTCATAAAACGGATGAATGCTTTCAAACTGGTAATGAATAATAGCCATTTTTACCAATGGGTCAAAGTCGGACATTGTATCATCGTTGATAAATTGTTCCAGGTTTGACATTAAATCCATTATTTCGGAATACTCTTGTGGTGGAGTATAAACTGTTTCTCCTGTTGTAGTATTTTTTAAAGCTGTTCCGGGTAATTTTCTAAATCCTGCATTATTTTTTTCCAATTCCGATTGTATGGCAATTATATCTCTGTTCGTTAGTATCTTGTTTTTTGAAATTAAAGCAAATCCTTTTTTTAGAGCAGAAATATAATTTTGAACTTCTTTTGCATTTAATGATTTAAAACCGTCAAGATTTAATTCTGCTTTATAAACATCATCGTGTGTTGTAATTATATTCTCTACTGCCGAACTGTCCTTTGCTTCTTGAAGCCCCAGAGTGTTAATCAGGATATTTTCATTAGGAATAGTTGCTACAATTCCTTTTAATTCTGCCAATGCTCTATGAGCTGTGGTAAGTTTCTTTAAAACTTTTTTTGTTTCAATATCTTGTTCTATTGGTAATTTTTTTAACATCTTGCTCTCTTTATGTATAAATTATCTAAATTCTTATACAAAGTTACACCACTCTGATAAGAAAATCAAATTATTTCTACATAATTATTTACACTTGATAAATATTCCATTCTTTGTTTACATTTTGGCTAACGGTGAGTATATGAGGCGTTGGGCACTTTATTGTACCAAACTTTCAACCTGCCTGCCGCCCAATGCTTTATATACATTATTGTGTGTAGTAATTTTTCAATTTGCTATCGTTATTGAAATTAATATTGCTAATCCATCAATAAAAATATTTCCAATTCCGTGCCAAATTCCAATTGTGATGAGATTCTTAAATCGATAGAATAAAAATGAAAAAAGCAAGCCTAAACAAAATATAAAAGCAAAACCTACTAAGTTTGATTTGTAAAAATGAAAATGCTCTGGTCCAAAGGTAAAAACAAGATTACTGATAGTAATCCCTATCCAAACACCCCAACGCTTGACCAACTCAGTTTGTAAAATGCCTCTGTAAAGAAATTCTTGATAAAATCCGTAAAAGAATTCTCTTAATAATACGACGAAACCTATTTTAAACGGCACAGAGTGATTAATTAATACTTCAATTTTTGAAAAGAAAGTAAATGAGAATATCATTAAGACTATTGGGGTAACAATAAAAAATATCCATTTATTTTTTTTATTCCAATTTTGCCAAGAATAAATCCCGATTTGACTTAGTTTCGTTTTGCCAATTCTTATAACAAAGACACTGATTAAAAATAGTAATATTATTTGTTGAATTAGAAGTATATAATAATTATTTTCAAAATTCAATTGATCAACCAAAAATGACAAAATTGGTTGAATTATAATCATCAATGCAAAAATCAATAAAAATCTATTAGTCGGTTTAGTTATGGTCATATTAAGTCTTTATACAATTTGCTAATGAACGCGATATCATTGCCAATAAAATACTTCCGTTTCTGATTGTTAGCCAACCCCAAAAAATTCCAATCGCCACCATTAAACAAACGGAAATTTTTAAATTCGTTTGGTAAGTATAGAACTAAGCTATTTACTATAAAAAAGGCAGAGAACACAAAAGTTATATCCTAATTTCCAGAATTTCATTTTTTTAGAAAAATTACGATTAACGGAATTACAATTATTAGTTGAAGTATTAATTCAAAAATTGCTTTTTTAATATCGCAATCTTTTCTTCAGCTGAATATCTCTTTCGCGTCATAACTAAGGCTCCTTTCATGGGTCTTAAACCACCTTAATTTATGATGCCTTTTTTCCAATTTCAACTGAAGCGTGACAGTTGCATCAGACATAGCAATAATTAAATCACCTTTTTTAACTTTATATTTTTCAAAATCAACATCATAATCTTCTTTTTGAAAGAACACTAAATGATTATAAGAAATTTTATCTTGTTGAATATTTGAAATTCTTAAAATGGGCAAGCCTTTTTCTTTAAACAATTTACTCTTAAAAGCAAATCCATTTTGAAAATCACAAACTTCACCGAGTTTTATTAATTGCCAATTATTATTCATAACAAATCTCTAATCGCTTTAAGAATCGTTTCACTATCTTTATCCAAGGCTTTCATCTCATCCAAAATTTTTTGCGGTTCTCTTAAAACGGTCTCGTTGTTATTGTTAGGATTCTTTACCGAAAGGTCAATTATGATTTTTCCATTATTCCCTGTCTTCAATCATCCTTTTACTTCTCTTATAAAACAGACGCAGCTTTTCCTGCAGTAATTTTTTCGGCAATAGCTCGGTCATATATTCCGCCACGCGGATATTGGTTTTATCAAGTTGCAATAACTCAATTTGTTCACTGTTTCCCTGTGCGCACAATATCAGACCGATGGGCTGTTCTTCACCTTCTTCGGTTTCATGCTTTTCCAGCCAGCGCAGATAGAGTTCCATTTTCCCTTTGTACTCGGCTTTAAACTTGCCGATTTTTAAATCAAGCGCCACCAGCCGTTTCAGCTTGCGGTGAAAAAACAGCAGATCGAGATAAAAATCTTCACCATCGATTATTATTCTTTTTTGCCGCTCTACGAAGGTAAAGCCTTTGCCCAGTTCAAGGATGAATTTTTCTATTTCATTTAATATGGCTCTTTCCAAATCTTTTTCCTGAAAGGTGTCTTTCAAATCCAGAAAATCAAGCACATAAGGATTCCTGAAAACTAAATCCGGGCTCAGGTTATCATTGTCACGTAAATCTTTTAGCTCCAGCTTTGCCAGCTCTTCCGGCTTTTTTGAAATTGCAGTGCGTTCAAAGAGCATGGAATCAATCTTTTTTCGCAGATCGCGCACACTCCACTTTTCGATGCGGCACATCTGAGCGTAAAACTCGCGTTCTATATCGTTCTTAATTGGTATGAAAAGTATAAAATGTGTCCAGCTCAATTGTCGCATCAGTGATGCGACAATTTCAAAATCAGGAAAGACCTCATAAAACTGTATCATTCGTCTGATATTTTTTGCAGAAAAACCTTTCCCATATTCATTTTCCAATTGTCGCGACAGTGTAGCGACAATTTGCTTGCCATAACCGGCTCTTTTATTTTTCAGGATTTCATCGTTAATTCTCTTTCCGATATTCCAATAAAGCATCGTAAGTCCGGCATTTACCGTTTGGGCAACAGCGGAACGGGCATCTTCTATCATTTGCTTTATATCGGAATAGAGCGCGCTGTTTTTTTCTAGATTCCTTTTCATATTAGCTCGCGTATGCTTTTAAGAATTTCACTGCTTTCTTTATCCAGGGCTTTCATCTCTTCCAATATCTCTGCGGGTTCTCTCAAAATGATTTCATTATTATTGTTGGGATTTTTCACCGAAAGATCGAATGTCGTTTGATTAATATCTTTAATATCTACCGACCAGGAATTATCCGAATCGGTTTTGGCTTTTTGCAGTTCCACAAATTCAGCTAAGTCGTTTTCATTTAAAGGATTCGTCTTGCCCAGATTTCGGTCAAGGTTCAATTGGTAAAACCACACTTTTTTTGTGGGCGCGCCCTTTTCAAAAAACAGCACCACCGTTTTTACGCCCGCGCCGCTAAACACGCCGCCGGGCAAATCCAGCACCGTGTGCAGGTTGCAGCTTTCCAATAATTGTTTACGCAGGGAAATGGAAGCGTTGTCGGTGTTGGATAAAAAAGTGTTTTTAATGATGACGCCGGCCCTGCCGCCGGCTTTGAGTTTTTTGATAAAATGCTGTAAAAACAAAAAGGCGGTTTCCCCGGTTTTGATGGGAAAGTTCTGCTGTACTTCCTTGCGTTCCTTGCCGCCAAAGGGCGGATTGGCCAGAATAATATCAAAACGGTCTTTTTCTTCAATGTCGGAAATGTTTTCGGCCAGGGTGTTGGTGTGCACAATATTAGGCGCTTCAATGCCGTTCAGAATCATATTCATAATGCCGATAATGTAGGAGATCGGAAGAGCGTCGGGTAGGGAAAGGGTGTAGAACTCGGGTGTCGG
>CAJVYU010000042.1 GCA_913009735.1 uncultured Fidelibacterota bacterium | reverse complement strand
TTCGAAATTCATTCCTTGTCATAAGTAGACCGACGAGCAAGGATCCGGAAGAATCATGAAGAATGCTGAGACCCGGGGCTTCAGAATTCTTTAGAATTCTTACCATTTTTTAGCCCTGGGGTTTACCCCGGGGAAAAGTGATATTATTCTGAATTCTTTCCTTCCCGTGGGTAAACCCACGGGCAAAGGGCCGGAAGCATCATGAATGATGCTGAGACCCGGGGATTCAGAATTCTTTAGAATTCTTGCAATTTTTAGCCCTGGGGTTTACCCCGGGGAAAAGTGATATTATTCTGAATTCTTTCCTTCCCGTGGGTAAACCCACGGGCAAAGAGCCGGAAGCATCCTGAAGGATGCTGAGACCCGGGGGCTTCAGAATTCTTTAGAATTCTTACCATTTTTTAGCCCTGGGGGAAAGGGAAATGAGCGCACCCATTTTGTTTTTTATTATTTTGAAATCTTGCTTCCCGTGGTAAACCCACGGGCAAAGGGCAGGAAGCATCCTGAAGGATGCTGGGAACCGGGTTTTTAGAATTCTTTAGAATTCTTGCCATATTTTAGCCCTGGGGTTTACCCCGGGGGCAAAAGGAAAAGGACTGTCTTTTTTTGTTTTTTATTATTTTGAAATCTTTCCGCCCGTGAGTAAACCCACGGGCAAAGAGCCGGAAGCATCCTGAAGGATGCTGAGACCAGGGGGCTTCAGAATTCTTTAGAATTCTTGCAATTTTTAGCCCCGGGGTTTACCCCGGGGAAAAGGGGAAAGGTTATATTATTTTGAAATCTTCCGCCCGTGAGTAAACCCACGGGCAAAGCACCGGAAGCATCCTGAAGGATGCTGAGACCTGGGGCTTCAGAATTCTTGCTCTGTTTACCCCGGGGCAAAGAGAAGAGAAAAGGTTCCTGGATTTTGGCCCCAGGATTTATCTTGAGACGGATGTCTCTTCATTATCTTCATTCCATTTTTCAAAAGCAGGGATAATCGTGTTATTTTTGTGATGCTCTTTTTGGTTTTGAGTATAGGCAATAATATTATTCATAGCGCTGTCCCCGAATGAAAATACACCATAGCCAATCTGCCACTTGAAATGGGAATTTTCATTTAAAAAATGATTTACCCAATGTGAACTGGTTCCTTTTAATTTGCCAATGAAATCGGCCACGGCATATTGTGGCGGCAGGGAGAAGACAACGTGAACATGGTTTTCAATTCCGCCTACAGCGTGCATGATTGCTCCCAATTGAGATCCTTTCCTCAGTAAATATTTAAATAATTCAAATTCCCACACTGGAAGAATAAGACACTCACGATTTTTGCAAGCCCAGGCTGCTTGATACTGTAACCGCCAATACGGCATATTGCGCCCCTTTCATTATATAAAAAGTTTATTCATAAGGACCGCTTTTTCCCGCTTCAGAATTCTTTAGAATTCTTGCTCTATTTAGCCCCTGGGTTTACCCCGGGAAAAAGGGGAAAGAAGCGTACTAATTTTGTTTTTACTTCTGCAATCATTGCTTCGCTAAAAAATTAAACTGAACGCGGCGTATATCCCTAAAAGGCTTGTTATTGCCACCACCACACCTACCACCACAGAGTAGATCCCATGCAGGCGGTATGGCTTTGGCAGTGCCTTGAGTGCCAGCAGGTAGAGAAAACCCAGCACAATCGGCAGCAGCGCTGCGTTCATGACTTGTACGGCCACACTCAGGTTGACCAGGTTCATCCCCGAAAGCACTATAAAACCTCCTATTATTAGCATAGCGGTGTAGATTAGATAGAACCACGGGGCCTTGCGAGGCTGGTGTTCGAGAGACCGCTGGTAACCGCTCACTTCACCCAATCCCCAGGCAGTCGCAAGTGAGACCACAATTGCTGCCACTAATGACGCCCCGACCATACCCATAGCAAACAGGATTGTCCCGACCGTCTTACCTAAGAATGGAGTCAGTGCGTCTGCTATCTGTTGTACCGTGTCCAGGGATTCACCGGGATGGTATATGCCAATGGTTGCGGCGACCGTCACCAGTATCGCTATCATGATAAGCTGTGTGATGATTGCACCCAGAGCTGTGTCCCTGCGGGATGCCCGTAAATCTTTAGCTTTCAGTCCTTTATCAACAATCGCAGACTGATGGTAGAATACCATCCAGGGCATAATCACCGCGCCGATGTTGGCCACAGCCAAGTACATATATCCGGGCTGGCGCCATGGGATCTTGGTCAAGCCATCCAGCATAGCCGCTGGGCTGGGACGTGCCCACCAGGCCACCAGCAGGAAGACCAATTCAAAGCTGCCGATCAGAATGGCAATACGCTCGACCGAGAGGTACGAACCGGTCCAGGCCACAAACCAAAGAAGCAGCACTGCCATGCCTACGCTTATCCAGGGGGGAATTCCAAACAGCAACCCGGCACCGGCCACTCCGGCAAATTCGGTGACCAAAGCTCCCAGGCAGGCAACCACCAGAGTGGAGACCGAAAGCCATGCCCACCCTGTGCCGAAGTGTTCACGGATGAGTTCTCCGTGTCCTTTGCCGGTTACCAGCCCCAGTCGCACGGCAAGCTCCTGCACCATGTAGACAATAGGGATCAGCAGGATTTGCAGTAGGAGCAGCTTGTACCCCCACACTGCACCGCTCTGTGCAGCGGTGATCACACTCCCCGCATCGGTATCGGCAAACATCACAACCAGACCCGGCCCGATTACCCCTAAGAAATAAAGCAGGTTACGGCGTTCCTTGCGCGCTCTGGACCTAATACGGCCACGTAATCTTGCAGATCGATTCTGTTTAGGCATACCCACTTTAATCCTTCACTCAGCTTTATTTTCACGTTTTTCAATTTGAACAAAAATCCGGCTCGCCGCTTTTCGGCCCAGAATAGAGGTCATTTCTCCGGTATGAATCGTTAATGGGCCGTCAAAGGGTTCCACGGAAAGCACTGTTAATTTTGTCCCGGGGAAAAGATTTCTGTTTCCAAGATACCGCAGCAATTCGGCGTCCTGATCGCTCACCTCAATAATGGTGCATGAATCTCCGGCTTTTAGGTCAGACAAAAGAGTGTTTTCTTTGAAGTCCACCTTTCCGTTTTTGGTTGGAATCGGAGCCCCGTGGGGGTCTGTTTTGGGAGAACCCAGAAATTGGTCGATTCTTTCTTCCAAATCTTCCGAAATCACATGCTCTAATTTTTCCGCCTCCTGATGAATTCTGTCCCAGGGGAGTTTCAATGTGTTAAAGAGGAAGCTTTCGATCAAGCGGTGATGCCGGATCACTTCAAGAGCCGCTTTTTTTCCTTTCCAGGTTAACGTCACACCGCCGTAAGGTTTGTAGGTCAGAAACCCCAATCCCGTTAATTTTTTTATCATGCCGGTGGCAGAGGCCGGCGCAATTTCCAATCGTTTGGCTAAAGCCGTGGTTGAGACTTTGCCGTGCTCGGTTTCAAGTTGAAACATGGTTTTTAGATAATCTTCGATGGCTTCGTTTTTCATTACGCAAAAACCCTAAATTTAGGCATTCCTAAAAATATGATTTATAGTATTAAAACATTTTGTTTGTTTCAAGTTTTTTTTCGGCCATTGATTGCATTACCCGTAAAATCAATGTGTTTCGGGCAAAAGTTTTTTTCACTAAAAACTTTTCTTCTTGCAAAATGAAGCTGAAGAGTGTATATTTAACAAATATTTTTCTTCAGCCCCATATCAATTTGGAGGATTTATAATGGTTTTGTGGCTAATTTTAATCGCTTTTATTGTCTTATTGGTAATCCTTGTTGTGGTTTCCTTTAAAGTTCGCCGTCCCGATCAATTGCTGCTGATTGAAAAACACGGAAAAATTCAACCCTATCTGAAGCGATGGTACGTTTCAAAATCGGTGTTGGCGCTGCCGGCCACAATGAAAACGATTTCAACCGAAGTTAAAACACAGGCACAGGGCAAAATCGGTGTTGTGATTAAACTTTCCGTCTCATTTTATCCTGATCCGCATCGTGCGGAGAATCTGGTGCGTATCGGAGGATGGACCTCGGAAGCCGTGGACAAAGTGGCAGAAGAATTGTCGGGCACCGTTCAGGGTCTGGTGGGCGAATTGGTGGAAACACTGGAAATTACGCAGGTCTCTCGTGAGAAATTAGCCCAATTGCTGAGAGAACATCTCGGGGAATTGGCGCACAATTTTGGGGTTACCGTGACATCTGTGGTTGTTTCCGAAGCGGAAGCCGCGGACAAGAAAATCGCCGATGCCATCCGGCAGCAGGAAGAAGCCCACATTCAAGAGGCCACGGAAAAAGCAAATCAGCAGTCTCGAATTGCCACTGAGAAATTGAAGTTGAAAGCTGATGATGAAATTGCTCATCTCAAGCACCAAATGGAGATGGAGCATCTCAAATTGAAAGAAATAGAGGAATTAAAAGCGGCTGAATTAGAGCGGAAGCTGCTTGAAAAAGAGACGGAGAAAAAACGCCTGTCGCTGGAATTGGAAAAAGAGGAAGTCGAATTGCTCAGCAAACATCCTGAACTTATTATGCTAACCCCGCAGCTCACACGATTGGTAGAAGCCAGCCAGCAATTAAAAAGCGCGCGTACGATTGTCACATTTTCCCCCGAAATTTATAACGGATTGCCGAAGATTTTGCAATCGTTGTTAGAGGCTATTCAGCCGGCGAAAACCGCCCAAAAAGATTAATGATAGACGTAAATGCACCCTTAAATGACATTTTTGAAACTTAAAAAAAGCTCTCCGCCGCTGGTCGGAGAAATTAGTCAACTGACGGCGGAAGCGGGCGTGGATCCCAAAAGCCGAGTGAATTTTCATATCGGCAATCCGGTTCAGGATGAGGCGTTGAATCGCCTGTACAACGCGATTCTTTCGGGAGACGATTTTTCCGGCCTGACTGCCGGGGATTTCGATGAAAAAGTGTTTTTCCAATCGCTTGACGATGCGGATATTCAATCCTATTTCCGGCTTCTGTTCGAGACATCCCGCAAATCCGTCTCGTACGCGCCGGCCGGGGGATTCTCGCCTAAAAATCCGGGGACACTCACTCGTAAACTGGCCGTTTTTTTCAATGACAGCCCCAAAACACCGGTACGATACAATTTCTCGAAAAATAACACCGCCCCGGAATTTGCTATGGCTTCCGGCGGGCGTTGGCAGGCTCTAAAAATACTTTTGCAGATGTTTTTTGAGCAGGCAGAAACCCCTCGAAAAACGCTTCTGGTTGTGGGCGCTCCGGAAGTCCCGGAAGTGCATGAAAGATATCCGGGAGAAGTGTTATTTTTTGACACGGAGGGTTCTTCTCAAATTCAGAAATTAGAAAGCTTTTTTGCGTCCGAAGGTTCAAAGTCCGTCGGATTCATGGTGCTGCACAAAAAATTTGAAGAAAGTCATCGCAGACGTTTAAGTCGATTGCTTTTGGAAAAACGCATCTTTTTGATTGAAGTGAATCAGACGGCATCTTCCGAAAGTCTCTCCGCAGTCCGCGGGACGAAGACGCGAATGGTTCGAATTCTGTCGCCGGAGATTATCCATCCCGAATTGAAATATTCCAGCCTTGCCTTTTTACTGGGACCGGCTGAAATCATCGAAGCCTTCAACCGCAGGCATTTTAAGAAGATGGGGACTCCTCCCGCAAGTGAAATTAAACTGTTGGATTTCTTCCTGAATGAGGACGGCACATTCGATTTGAGCCGGCGGGGCCAAAATAAACGCCGATTTGACATCCCGAGTCCGGCTGATGATTTTTCGGAGTATGAAAATTTTGCAGTGGCCGGAAGGTTTCCCGGCGTTTTGCGGGGCGCGGCGGAGACTGTTGAGGAAATTGCGGCGGATGTTCAGCAAATGGTTGGACATTTTTCAAAAGCATCCGAAATCCTGGGGGTGGGACTTGAAAAAACGGTTTCCTTTTTTCGGGGGAAACAGCTAAACAGAGCCTTGCCGGACCCTTTTTCAGGAAAACAGCAGGCTGAAATACTGCTTCAGTTTTTTACAAATCTAAACGATTCAGAATGGCAGAAGACCCTGACGCGCTCCTTTTTATCGGTCTTTCAAAATCTTCATCCGGAATATGATCCGGCTCACCTGGTGCCCGTCAGCGGGTCGGCCCGGACAGGGCTCAGCACAATGGCAGAAGCGTGGAGGATTCAGGACGTCATCATCCCCGATTTTAGCTGGACAGTCGGGGATGCTTTTCCGCATGTGACGGCCGTGCCGTTAAACGAGGATTTACAAATTAATCCGGATCGATTTATTTCGGTGCTGGAACAAAAGTTGGCGGCCGATTCCGATTGGCGAAACACAGGCATTGTAATCTGGAATAATCCGCAGAATGCCACCGGAAAAATCTGGGACGAGCAAGATGTGGAGAAGATCCTGATTTATTGTCTGCAGCGTGGAATTCGTGTGATCGATGATTTGTCTTATTCCGACGTGGTGATCGAATCTCCGGAAATCAGGGCCGAAAAAGTGCCGGTCAGAAGCCTGAAAAAGATTGCCGTGACGGCTCTCGGAAAGGGTAAGCTTCGGGAATCGCACCTGCGGAATTTGATTACGCTTCAGTCGATTTCTAAAACCGATTGCAAGGCGGGTGCAAGATTGGCCGTTTGCGAAATTCCGGATCCGGCCTCACGCCAAAAATTTCAGGCGAGGCTGTCCCATATTCGACCCAATTTAATGGCCATTCTCATGAGCACCCTTTTTTATCGCAGGGGGCAGGAAAAAGTGTCCTTTTTTTGGCGGATGCGGGATTGGATTTTGTGGCAGCGGTCCTGTGCGATTCAGGAGGCTTTTGAGGCTTTGCCGGATGAAATCAATCCTTACAAGATACGTTTTTTGCCGCCGCAGGGGGCCATGTATCCGCAATTGGCGGTTCAAAAAATGCCGGCTGTGGTTCAAATTGAAAAGCTGGCCTTTCAACTGGCGCATCAGGGAATCGGGCTTATTCCGATGACTAATTTTTCCCGTACGGTGGAGGGCTTTAACCTGGCGAATCGGACTTTCCGTTTGACCCTGGGGGGTGAATTGGAGATAAAGGAAATTCCCCTAAAAATTCGGCGCCTGATGGAAGAATTAACCGAACAGATTAGAAAACAGGCCGAAAACTATTATTACCATCGCCTGCCTCGAACAGATTTATTAAAAGACGCGGTCAGGACTTTTTCCACTCAAAAGCCGTCGGATATTTTCCGTCAAAAAACAGTTCAATTATATGAAACTGTCCAAAAACTTGCGGAGAAGAGGTTTTATCAAACACTTCCCCGCCGGACAAATGATGAATTGAAACAAGCGAATGTGTTGGATGATTTCTTAAGCTATTTTCTGCCCCGGCGTTGGCAGTTTCTTGAAAATAAGATGCAGGACTTGTTGATATTAAAGGAAGCGGTTCGTTTAAAACAGAAACATCCTGTTTTCAGGGAAACCCTGTTCCGGAAGTTTCTTCAGGAACTGCACGGCGAAGATCTTGAAAGTCGACGAGACGAATTTACGAAGCGCCTGTTTGACCGGACGGTTCATCCGACGCAGATGTACTCGATTCGTGTGGAGCAGCTTTTCATACAGATGGCAAAAAACAGCGTTCTTCCTGAAATATATGAATCTGTTCCCGTTTCAAAACTCTTTCGGGAATTGGTGTACGAATTCGTGGGAGAAAATGTGCCGATCTCTTCTCAGATGGAAGCTGAGGAAGTTGTATGCGATTTTGAAGCGCTGCACCTTGCAGAAAATTATGGCGAGATTTTTACCGGTGAAAGTGAACACATCGCCCTGTCGTTCTGGGGTGATTGGGACGGCAGCACCCGGCCCAGCGGTCAAGGGCACACGTTGATCTCAGGCCCTTTAATTGCCAATATTCGGGCGCTGGCGCTGCAGATTAAACTCTTTCAAAATGAACAATTATTAACACAGGATGAAGAACGTGCCTTGCAGGCGATTGGATCCATTGAGAAACAGATCGAAAATTTCCGAAAAATTCTGCAAAAAATCACTCAGTTAACCAGCCGTCTGGAAGAAAAATACCGAAAAACGATTCCGCTGGAATATGCCATCGGAAGATTGAAGCGTTTTTTACGAAAATTGAGGCTTCTGCGCGATCCGCTGAAAACACTCTGGAAACATAACGACCGGAATGAACGCCGGATGCAGCAATACCGCCGGCAGCGTTCGTCTGAAATGAGGCGGTTGTTTGAGATCAATCAGACGCTTATCCGGATTGCGAAAGACGTGACGCTTCGCAATCGGGAAAAACTGCAATCTGAAAAATGGCTTTTCTTTATGAGCTTCTACAAAAATTATTTAAAACGGTTTTACCTGACGCCCAGAATTCACCAAAAAATCATTTTAGATAAAGATCAATTTACGGTTAACACTACGGTTTATAATCTTGTTGAATTAAATGTTCTGGGAAGTTTGTACGGGTACGAGGGATTGGTGCTGGCTATTCAGGTCAGCATGGCCGGCAATCCGCATGCCATTTTGACACTTTACCGGAAACTTTGTGAAGAAAAGGAACGGGTGTTACACAAAAATCCTGAGCTCAATTTACCGGATATTCGAATTGTGCCGCTCTTTGAGGAGTTGGAGGCCATTCAGAAAATTCCTGAATTTTTGGATGAAATCTGGGAATATGCCGAAAAAAGCCGAAAATTAAGGCAGCGGCCGCAAGATCGATTCTGTGAGATTATGGGTGAATTTTTCATTGCCGGTTCGGATCTCAGCCAGCAGGTGGGACAGCTTAAAGCGTATTCATTGTATCAGGATGCCCGCGATCTGCTTAATCGCTGGATGTGGAAGAAAGACTTGTTGGGCAAAATTCGGATCAAATTCGGATCAGGGGAATCGCCGCAGCGTCAGGGGGGGTACTACGATCCCACCGGCGGAAGTCCGGTGTTCCGGGATGAAGTGTTTGCAAACGAAGCGTTTCAATCAAAAATGGATGCCCTGGAATTGCGTTCCTTTCGGCGAGCGCGTTCTCCATTGATGGGCATTTTGAGTCACAGTGATTTCCGTACATTCCAGTCCAATGTGATGGAACGGCTGCGAAACCTCCCCGCGGGAGAGCTGGCCGATGTATTTCACAACATCCGTACCAAACAGGTTGACTACTGGAACCGCGTCTTTGTAAAAGCTTCGCAGCTTCCCGAGAGTGATCCGGCCGTCTGGCAAAAGCTGAGCTCTGTGGTTCGCCGTGAAGATGATGAAATATTCGTGGAATTTTTGGATTATGTTAAATCCAATTTTACGCAGATTGTTTATGGCCGGCCCGAAGACATGACCGGCATCCATGTGGTGTCTTATTTTCTGTCCCGCACACTTTTGCCCCTGCGGGATCGTCCGACCGTGCGTCCCAGCAGAGAGCCGGTCCTGGACAGGAGCCGTGAAATTCTGGAACGCCTGTCTAATACACTGCCCCTGGCCACACACGGCACCATGCTTCGGGCAATCGGACATAACAAGGCGCAGACATTTTTGCTGGGAGTAAACCAATTTACGACAGGTTTGTTCTTGTCTTTGTATCAATTTCTGGAAATGGAGGGTGCGAAGCGGACAGAGCAATTCCGGCTGCATATTTTACCGCACCTGCCGGTTCGCGATATTTTAAACACACTGCGTTTATATCACGATCCGGATCTGATTTTTTTAAAACGAATCGAAGATGCGTTTCCTCCGGGTAATTCAGCACTAAAAGCTTTGAAGGAAGAACAATCGATTTTAAAAGATTTTATCCCTCTGTTTCAGGAAGAGCTGCTGCGCAAAAGCGGCGTTTTAACAAAAGGGCAAATTCCCTGCCGAAAAAAAATCGATGAACTGCTTCCGTACCTACGTCCTGATTTGGCAGTCCTTTTACAGCGGGATATTTTCAACTGGGAAGCGGATGCCGCTTTTCCTGCGAATCGGCTGTCTGAAAAGTGGCGCAGGGCATTTCAGGAAGAATTTGACAAACGGCGTATTATTGGTGAGAGCAGGAAAAAGATGTGGGAGATGCTTGAGAAGCCTATTTCCGAACAGGTGAGAAGTTTCATCGAGCTGGCAAAGGCGGTTAAATCGCTGTTCACGCGTGAAGCCGCATTTCAATTGCGCGGCAGCGGCGTTTCCCGGGGGCGCGTAACCCGGCTGGCAACCCAGATTAATGACATGCTGCGCAATATTGTGGACGACAGCATGCGGCAGTTTCTGCTCACGGCAGTTCAGTTTTTGCTCTACCTTCCGGAAACGATGAAGGACATTCCCGAAGAGGTGCTGCTGGCACTTCGCGATATGGAGAAAATTTTAAAATTGGATGAAGAAGCGCTCACGCAGGAGCAGCAGAGAATCTTACTCTCTTATTTTTTAAAAATGGCGCGTACCAGCGGAAACAGCGGGTAAAAACGTTGTACCGCTGGCACGAATTTAGGAATGAAAAACAAATTTAATTTAGCACACCCCGTAAGGTGTAATTTTGTTAATATGGTTAAAAATCAGAGGAAGAAAAAATGACTCGAATTTTAATTATCGATGATGACGAAAGCCTTTGTCGTGTGATTGCCCACCAACTCAAACAAATGGGATTTCGGGTGGAAATCGCTCTTTCCGGTGAGGAAGGACTGCGAAAGTTTAAATCCGGTGACCATGAGGTGATTTTATCAGACATAAATATGCCGGGAATGACCGGCATGGAAGTTCTGCGGGAAGTTCGAAAAATTGATAAAAATATTATTTTTATAATTATTACGGCATATGGTTCTGTGGACGGCGCCGTGGAAGCTTCAAAAATCGGGGCGGATGATTACCTGATCAAACCTTTTGGAAAGGAAGCCATGCGGTTTGTCATCGAGAAAGCGCTTCAATTCAGGCAGCTCAGGCAGGAAAATCGCCGGTTAAAAATGGAGGTTTCCACAAAATTCGGATTTGAACGTCTGGTGGGAAGAAGTCCGGTGATGGAGACGCTGATTCAAATGGCGACTCGTGTCGCCCTCAGTGACTCCACGGTGTTTATTTTCGGCGAAAGCGGTACGGGAAAAGAGCTGCTTGCGCGAGCCATTCATGTGAATAGTCCCCGAAAAAACGGTCCTTTTGTGACGGTGAATTGCCCGTCTATCCCGGAGCAATTAATAGAAAGTGAATTATTCGGGCATGTGAAAGGCGCGTTTACGGGAGCGATGAAGGACCGGCAGGGAAAATTTGAAATGGCAAATGGCGGGACGTTGTTTTTGGATGAGATTGGGGATTTGAAGGTTGATTTGCAGGCCAAACTGCTTCGCGTGCTGCAGGAGCGGGAGATTGAACGGGTTGGAGAAAACAGGCCCATTTCTGTGGATGTGCGTATTGTGGCGGCGACCAATAAAAATCTGGACCAAATGGTCGCTGAGGGCTCATTTCGTGAGGATTTGTACTATCGTCTGCGCGTGCTCCCAATTGAAATACCGCCGTTGCGGGAGAGACGGGAGGACATTGTGCCGCTCGTCCATCACTTCATCCAGAAACACGGCAACGGAGTGAAATATAAAATAGATCCGGACGTATTGACCTTTCTGGAAGCGTACGATTGGCCCGGAAATGTGCGGGAACTGGAAAATGTGATTGAGCGCGTAATTGTACTCAGTCCGGATCAAAGGATTAGTTCAAATTTATTGGCACAGGAGGTGCGGACCGGTAAAGGGACGCGCGCTTTTTCTGCTGTTCCCCGAGAGACACTCCCTGAAATTGAAAAACAAGCCATCGAAAACGCACTGCAGAAATCCCATGGGAACAAGACCAGAGCCGCAGAATTTCTGGGGATTCCCAGGCATGTGCTCCTGTACCGGATGAAAAAGTATGAGGTGGGCGTAAATGTAAAATGAATTTTACGAAATCCCATCCGTAAATAAAGCGTCCGATTGTTAGAATTAAAAAGACTCTCTTAGTCTCCCGGAAGATAACAACACCTTATTTATCCCGGAATGTCAATACCAGAATTGTATTACATTTACAGCGATTTTGAAGCGGGATTTATTACCCCTGAAATCTATTAAGAAGCTATCGATAGAATATTCTAATAATAGACAAAATCCCGTTGGAGTCATTTCGGCGGTTAACAGCCACATTGGGAGTGACCTCCGTCAAAACCAAAATCTGCCATTATTGCGAAGCTGTACGACTCATTATGGTAGATGAGATTGCGGACAGAGTACGGACACTTTACGGCTGCCTCACCAATGATGATGGCAAAACCGGGGAAGAGGCCATCGAAACATATTCAAATCGATGAGGTTGAATTCTGGTTTGACAAAGAAAATTTCCTCGGATTGTCGGACCTGTCAAGCATCGAGTTGAACAAGATAACCCTGCACCTGGCCGTTAAACTGATTTCCTATAACCTGATCTGAATTCAAATGAGATGTAGGGTGCAAAAAAACTGGCAATAACGACTACTTCAAAATCGCTGTTTTAATAGGTTGATTTCTGCATTTTAATCTTTAGTCACGATTTGTAAAACTGGATGGTATTAAATATTATTCTTCTCCGATTGAAACAATCTTTTCCAATGCCTCCAGTTACAAGCATCACTTGTTAAGCAAATGTTTCAAATGTAACATAATTGTTACATTTATATCCACACAAAAGACCGCAAGATTCCAAAAAGTTTCATCTTCGTTACAATTTCCCTTTCATTCCCAAAAGCCGATTAAATTAATTACTTTAATTATCAATATGTTACGAAAGCAATAACGTCTGGCATGGAAATTGACTTATGACGACTAAAAGGCCTAATACTTACCGTATAAAAGGTTTAAAATGACCAAATCAATTTTACTTGCAACGTGTGATCGGCAATTAGAAATTGACATTGTCAAATATTTCGAGAAAGAGAGCCTAAGAATTGAAACTATCCGACATGGTCACAAGGTGATTTTAGAAATACTTGATAATGATTATGATTTTCTCATTGTAGATCAATACCTTGAAGGGCTATCCGGAGAAGAGTTGATTCAAATAATTAGGCGCAGTCGCCCTCGTATTCCGATTATTTATATTGCTGAGAAAGATGACTTTGAAAAAAGCAAACGCATTATGGAGGAAGGAATTTTGTTGCGTCTTTTAAAGCCCATTGATTTGTATCAGTACAAATTCCTAAAGGATTTAATTGTTCTTAATGGTAATAATTTAAACTGAGGATAGGAAAAGATAAAAAATGAGATTTTTGAGATTGGGACTGACCAGGCAAGCCTCAGAAACAAAATGGAGAACTATTGATTCCATCATTTTTTTAGTCATTCTCATGCTATCATTCAGTAATACATATCCCCAGGAAAAGCAATCTCAGCTAGATCAATACCAAATTGGCCCCGGGGAAAGACTCATGATCCAAGTACATGTATGGGGAGAAGTGGCCCGTCCAGGAGAATATTTAGTGCCAGACGGAACAAATGTTTTAGAGTTAATTTCAAGAGCGGGGGGCCCAACTGCATTCGCAAATCTTAAGAACATCACTTTAACAAGAAAAGAAGTTCCCACATTTTCAAAACCACAAACAGCATCTAATCACAAAGAAAACCCATATGAAAAAAATATAATGCGTGTTAATCTTAAAAGCTATCTTAATAATAATAATTCAAATTCATTGCCTGTTTTGAAGCCAGGGGATGTTGTTATGGTAAAACAAAACACCTGGTACAAATGGCAAACTATAATAAAGGTCATTTCCCAAATAGCAATTATTATACAAGTATGGTATTGGTACTCAAGAATAAGTGGTTAGCATATGAAGAACAAAAAAAATGATGAAATGAATTTGAATAATTATATTCAAATTATCCTAAATAACAGATGGATTTTAATTGCCGGTCTATTGGGAGTTTTATTGCCCATTATTTACTACAATAGCACCGCAACCCCGATTTATCAATCCTCGACATTAATTCTATTCGATCGGCAAGCGAGCCAGTTTGCCGTAAACAATTCATTTTCTTTCAGAAATGATAAATCATTTATTGCAAATCAAATTGAAGAGATCAAGAGCAAATCTTTGGCTGATGATGTGGCAAAAGAATTATCAAAACGATATAGTAGCAAAATTTCATACTTTAAAGAAATACCCAATAATTTCAATAAAATCAGATATATCAGCTCTAAGATTCACGGAAACATATCGGCAAAACCTGTACAAGGTTCAGATATTATTGAAATTAAAGTAAAAGCTTCCGATCCGGAGCTTGCAATGTTGATCGGAAATACTATTACTAACGTTCTTGAAAAACGAAGTTTATTAATAAAAAGAGAAGAAACAAGCAATGCGATTACAATGATTAAGGGACAATTGGAAAGATATAAATCAAAATTGGATAATGCTGAAATTGCTTTGAAGAACTATAAGGAGAAAAACAAGATTTCTATATCGCCAGATCAGGAATCTATTCAGATTTTTCAACGAATTACAAACGCCGAGGTCCTTTTAAATGAGACGAAATCAAACAGAGAATCTACTGAAAGTCGCCTAAAATATATTAAAGAAAAAATCAAGAAGCAGAGGAAGGATCTAGTTCCTAATATTACACAAGTAACCAGTCCCTGGGTTCAAAAATTAAAAGAAAGTCTTGTCGATTTGGAAATACAATATACCACGCTAAAAGTTAAAAACTATGCCAAGAATCATCCCAAAATGATTCAATTAAGGGATAAGATTGAACAAACAAAAGAAAACTTAAAACGAGAAACCATGAAGCTTGCACAGGGTCAAAATATTATTGATCCTATATCTCAGATAGAAAAATTTTTGGAAGAAACAATTTCATTAGATATTGAAATTCAAACATATAAAGCACAAGAAGCTGCATTACATAAAATTATAGATAATTATAATTTTAGCTTAAAATCGGTACCCGAAAAAGAATTAGAATTATCACGCCTTATTCGCAATAAAAATGTAAATGAACAATTATATACCATGTTATTACAAAAATATGAAGAAATGAAAATAGCCCAAGCACAAAAAATTGGGAATATTCGAGTGATAGACCCCGCAAGAAAACCAGGTTCACCCATTGAACCAAGAAAAGCATTAAACATTATATTGGGCCTATTTGTTGGAATGTTATTAGGCGGCACATGGATTTTTGTAACTGAATTTATGAATGATAGTGTAAAATCTGCAGAGGAGCTAGAAAGTTTAACAAATAGAAGTGTTTTAGCTACTATACCATTTATTCGAAATAAAGATATTCAAAAGAACAATGGGGAGAAAAATAAAACCAAGTTTGATAAAACACTAATTACTATTCTTAATCCCAAATCTCCTATTTCAGAGTCTTTTCACACTCTTAAAACGAATATTCAATTTTCAAGTCTGGATAAACCGCTTAAAAAGATTTTAATTACAAGTTCCAATCCATCTGAAGGAAAATCGACAATTGCCGCAAATCTCTCTATAGCCGCGGCTCAGTCAGGAATCAAAACACTAATAATTGATGCTGACTTCAGAAGACCTATGTTGCATCTATTGTTTAATCAAAAACGAGAACCCGGATTAGTAAATAGCATCATTTCTTTAAATGAAGTCATGAAAGATACGGATATTGATAATTTTGAGAATAATAAAGACCTAAATATGGTTATTAATAAAAAAATAATAAAAAATCATATAACTTTAACATCAAAAATAATAACTAATGAAAACAGATCAAAATCCGAATTGCTTAATTTTATAGATCAATATATCTATGAATCAACTGAAGATATTATTCGAAAAACCGGCATTCCGAATCTTCATTTATTCACGTCGGGGAAAATTCCTCCTAACCCGTCATATGTTTTATCTTCGCAAATATTCAAAAAAATTATTAATAGTATGACACAAAATTATGATCTTCTGATATTTGATTCTCCCCCAATTATAGCTGTTTCCGATGCTATTTTGTTAGCATCAATTTGTGATGCAGTAGTCTTGACAATCAAGGCAGAGCAAACAAAAATTGACGACATTCAAAAAACAATTCAAAATTTGGAGAGAACCGGTTCAAAATTGCTTGGTTTTGCTTATAATCAAGCCGAAAAACCCAAAGCATATGGATATAATTATAATTATAAATATTACTATTACGACGACGATCATAACCGCGAAAAGAAGAAATTAAAATTATTGCGGTCCTGGTTAAGCAGGAAATGAAAATATTTAGAATTTTCATTTGTTTGTTTTTCACTTCTTCATTAGTTTCCCTTGGACTTGCAAAAAATCTTATTGTTGTATGGGGTTATGTAAAGGACAAACAAACAAATGAAAAATTAAGCCTTGTAAATGTAAGCGTTATAGACCAAAGAAAAGGTGATATGTCTGATAATAATGGCCGCTTTGAAATTGAACTACCTCAGGGAGTGTACCAGATAGAATTCTCACGGGTTGGTTATAAAAAACAAAAATTTTATTTAGACTTAACGACCTATTCACAAGATTCCTGTTATCTGAATGTCGAATTGGTGCCTTGGGCACTTCGAATGCCCAATGTTATCGTATTCTCAGAAAAGGCCAATAAGGATAAATATCCTAAAATAAAGCTGGAAAAAAGTAGATCTATCCTAAATAGCAATTATATGAAAGAAGTTCCATTCACACTAAATGATATAAATCGTTCTATTCAAATGCTGCCTGGGGTTAATGAAAACAATAATAAATCAAGTAAGTTTTTTGCAAGGGGAGGATTAAGTAATGAAAATTTATACTATTTAAATGGCGTGGAAATACACAACCCATTTCACTTAAAAGAGATGCCAACTGCAAGTATAAGTTATTTCAATATTAATGTTGTAGAAAAGGTGATCTTTTACAATGGAGGATTCCCGGCCAAATTTGGCGATAAATTATCCTCCGTGTCGGACATTCACCTAAAGCAGGGTAACCCCAAAAACATGAAATCTTTAATAGAAATCAGTCCAACATTTTTAAACCTTCTGATTAATGGTCCTTTGGGTAAAAAAGCTTCTTATATGTTGAGTTTAAATAGGAGCAATCTTCACTTTGCGATGGATATTTTAGATCGATTCAATTTAAGCAAAAAAAGATTTATATCCGAGGGAATTCCTGATTATTATGATTTTATCGGAACAATGAATTTGAATATATCGCCTGGGCATAATTTATCGCTTTTCTATCTGAACGCAAAAGATCAATATTCCGAGCCAATGCACACGAAAATTAAAGGCTTTAAAAGCAAAATGCCTGACTATTATTTGGTTCGGCGAGATTCCACAATTTCCAATTTGTCCTATTATTCTTCAGTCGATATGTTTGGTATAAAACATAGATATTTGATTTCATCCAAATCATATATGAAAAATATCATATCTTTTTCGCATGAAAAAGAAACTCAATTCTCAAACAAAAAAAGCATATCAAATGGAGTATTATTTGATCATAAAAACGAAAAGCTTGGCACTCAAAAATTGTGCTTTAATAACAATTATTCAAATTCTACAAAATTATTTTATTTCCAAATTAAAAATTCAATTTTAACACAGATTCAAGAAAATCAAGAGATAGAATCCGGCATATCCATTATTTTAGGTAAATATTATAATTATTACAATAATTTTGTCCAAAAAAGTATTAATCTTGATTCAAAAATAGATGATATTTTATTCAAGATAGATACAACCGAGCAACAAATAAATAATCACAAAAACGATATAACCTATTATAAATTATCAGGATTTTTACAACACAATCTTCATATATCTTCATCAATTTTCTCAAATTTCGGATTACGGCTTGATTATTTTGAATTGAACAAAAGATTATATATATCCCCTCGAGTTTCTATCTCAATCCCAATTAAAAATAAACTGAAAAGTTCTTTTTCCTGGGGTGTTTATTATCAGTCTCCCTATTTTGATGAACTCTATTACCCATATCCGACGAGAAAAAACACAAAAGATGAGAAAGCAATGCATTATATATTAGGAATAAACTGGAATATAAAAAATAGGCTGATATTAAATACAACTATTTATTATAAGGATTACAGCAATCTTATTTCTAAACAAAATATATCAGGCAGAATAATTTCTTCGAAAGAAAACGATTCCAAAGGTTTCTCTAAGGGATTTGACACCCAATTTTCTTATTCTTTTTCATTCACAGATATTTTGATCAGTTACAGCTATCTTATTGCTAAAGAAAAAAGAATTAATATACCTTATTATTATAGATATAATGATCAAAGGCACACAATCATTTTCGCTAATAGCTGGAATTTATACAAGGGCATCAAAATAAGCTTTAAGTACATTTATGGAAGCGGCTTTTCATATACCCCTCTAAAATTTAATAAGAATACACTTGAATTTGAAAAAGGAACCATAAATTCCGCAAAATATCCTCCGTATATAACATTTGACTTACGGATAAGCACTGAATTTAAAAAAAAGTGGGGTAAATTTTTATTTTTTGCAGAAGTTATTAATCTTTTTAACCACAAAAATGTTCTATATTTTCATGATTATTCCATAGATCAATACGGCAATGCAATTGTAGAAAAAAGATATTCTTTGCCCCGTTTACCTAATGTCGGTTTAAAGATTTATTTCAATTAAAAGACACTGTTTTTAATTCATAAATTCTATATCACATTTATGTGACTTAAATGGCGGAGCTGTATTTTTTTGAATTTTGGCAAATAAGAGAAAAATATGTTTGCAAATATAGATAAAATTCACGACCATTCTTACTTTATTGAAAGGCTGAATATTGAACAAAATAGGTTGGAAAGATTTAATCATCATTATTCAATTGTTCGAATACAAGGGAACAATGGAAGTCTAAATAATTCTAATAGTGCAATGTTACTAAATACAATTGGAAATTTAATTTCTCATCAAATTAGAAAGACAGATACACTTTATGTCGGTAACAACAATATATTTATTCTTTTAGCAAATACTAACAAAGCGCAAGCTAAACTTGCAATTAAAAAGTTCAGTAAAGTAATAATTAAAGAAAAAATCAATGTAAAAAATTTAGATTTTCAAGTCTCAAACTCAGCCGACGATTTTTATTCGTTAGATAATTCTATCCAAAAACCAAATATTCAAAAAAAAACAATAGAAGTTAAAACTAATTTCTTAAAAGATTTGTCGTTTAAGCAAAAATATTTAGTTCAAGGATATCAAATGGGAATAGGTGTGATTGCTTACAATACAATTGGAATAAGCCTATTGGAAGATATCTCTGATAGTAGTTTGTATATTCAATTTTTACTAAAGCGTTTAATAGATATAATTGGATCCATTGTAGGTTTGATACTTTTTTCCCCCTTATTTTTATTAATTTTTCTATTGATAAAAATAAGTTCTCCGGGCCCAATACTTTTTAAACAGGAAAGAATTGGCCATCAAGGCACTACTTTTATTTTATATAAATTTAGAACATTAAGAGTAAGTCACTCCAATTCTCTCCACAAACAATATATTGACACCCTGTTGGGGAAAGGACGCGAAACAATAAAGAAAACGAACTTGGTGGAAAAATACAAAAAACAAATTAGCGCCCGAATTACCTGGGCAGGAAAAATCTTAAGAAAAACAAGCTTAGACGAACTTCCGCAGTTATGGAATGTTTTAAAAGGTGATATGAGTTTAGTAGGCCCCAGACCTCACCCAATATACGAGATAGAGAAATATCAATTGTGGTATTATAAGCGACTGCAAGTTTTACCAGGAATTACAGGGTTATCAAAAATTCATCTTCGGTGTACACCTGTGAATTATGACGAAGCAATGAGATATGATATTCGATATGCTGAAAACTGGAATTTGATGTTAGATATAAAAATAATCTTGTATACAATTCCTATGGTCTTGCTATTAAAAAATTCTTACTAACATTCTAAAACCTACAAACATGAGGGATGAAATGAGATTCTTAAATAAGAATGTGCTCGTCGCAGGGGGAGCTGGTTTTATTGGTTCTAATCTCGTAAGCCAACTTGTAAAAGAAGAAGCGAATGTTATCGTTTTGGACAATTTGTTTACTGGAGACTTAGACAATATTGATTGTCTTGATCAAATAACTTTCATAAAAGGGTCAGTGGAAGATGAGAAACTTGTTGATCAATTAGTTTGTAAAGTAGATATTGTCTTTAATCTTGCGGTTAGAAATATCATTGTTTCCACCAAATCTCCGAAGCTTGATTTCAATGTAAATGCAGGTGGAATGTTTAATATCCTCATGTCAGCCAGAAAGCATAACATCGAAAGAGTTGTTTTCTCCTCTTCCGCCTCAATTTATGGAAACCCATTATATCTGCCAATTAATGAGATAGACCGGACAAACATTCTAAATCCTTATGCAGCAAGCAAGCTAACCGGTGAAAACTATTGTTTCGCATTTTACGAAACTTATAATTTGCCAATTTCGATTGTCAGATACTCCAATGTGTATGGGATTAAACAAAACCCTGAGAATCCCTATTGTGGCGTTATTTCGAGATTTTTAAACGATGCAATAGAGGAAAAGGATATCCACATTCACGGAGATGGAGATCAAACAAGGGATTTCACTTATGTGGAGGATGTTGTTGAAGCCACTCTCTTGGCCGCCCATTCACCAAAAGCCATTGGCGAAGTTTTTAATGTGGGTTCCGGCAGAGAAACATATATCAATGATCTGGCAAAAATAATCATTGATACATGTGGTAATCACACAAAAATAGTACATATTGACAGGCGAGATATTGACAATATTCGAAGAAGAGTTCTAAATATTGAAAAAATTCGTAAAACATTAAGATGGATTCCGAAGACAAATTTACAGACTGGCATTGTAAAAACATATGAATGGCTAAGTGAACAGAAGAATAAAAATAAACATTCAAAACTTTCCATTAATACAAAAACTTTTGCGGTAGCTCACTGATTGAATTAGCGCAGAAATCTCTTATTCTAATTACTGTTTATTTTGGATTGCAAGACTGTTTGGGTGATTCCTCCTGATAACACATTGAGTATCGTTAAATCCACTTATTTTTCTTTTAATTTACAGACATCGCAAACTTTAACTCGAGGCTATCATGAACCAAAACACAAAAAAACTCGCAATTTTTATCATAATATTTTCTTTTTTCGCAATTACGATTCCCGGTTTGGGACAAATCGTCATCAACGAAAATGAATTACCATCGAGAATTGGCACGACCATGATCAGCCAGTATGATACCACAGAAAATGCCATTGTTGACGTGGGATATCCGGGAGAAAATCAAACATGGAATTTTACTCAGGAAATATCGGGTTCTGAACTTTCTTCGCAGGTTGTCCCTCTGGAATCCACTCCATTTGCTTCAGATTTTCCAGATGGAAACTGGGTTATTAAATACAGCGGTGGACTGCTTGATATGATCTACAGCGATATTTTTCCCCAAATTAAAGGTGATGTATATTTTTATCAAAATATTGGACAGGCACATGTCCTAATTCTCGGAACAGGATTTGTCTCTCCATATTTATCTGGGTCAGCCCAATTCGCTCCCCCAAATGTCATATTACAATCCTTACCCACTCAATATTTGGATTCATGGATAACTACCTCAATTTTCAGTATATCAAAGGATACTACCATTGGAGGAAATACGCATGTATTCACCTTAACAGTTAATGATAGTGCCTTTTCAATAATTGATGCATGGGGAAAAGTAACAATACCATCGGGCATATTTAATTGTTTAAGAATGAAGTCATATGTATTTATGAATGAACAGATTACTCTGGACGGCGTTCCAATACGAACAAAAAAATCTCGAATAATAAATTACAATTGGTTAGCCAAAAATCTGGGATTAATTGTAAGGGTTGCCAGTCATACCGGGGAATCAAATGATAATTTTACCAACGCCAGAATTTTCACTCGATTAGATAGGGTTGTAGCTCTTCCTGTCGAGCTTTCTTCTTTTGATTTCAAAGTCAGAAACAATAATGTATTCTTAACCTGGCGTACGGTTACGGAAACGAACAATTTGGGATTTGAAATTGAGAGAAAGAGTCCTGAGAATACGTTTTCAAAGATATCTTTTATTAAAGGATTCGGAACATCAGAAGAACCCCATAACTATAATTTTGCTGACAAAAAGTTAAGGTCTGGTACCTATTACTATCGATTGAAGCAAATTAATTTGGATGGTACGTTTAATTATTCAAAAACTATCGAAGTTGTGATAACTAATCCTAAATACATTGAGTTACAACAGAATTATCCTAATCCATTTAATCCGATTACAGCCATCAATTACGAACTTCCTCAAAGCGGTCATGTCACATTAAAGGTCTTTAATCTTTCTGGCAAAAAAATAAAATTACTTGAAAATGCAGTTAAAGAGGCGGGAACTCATCATGTTATTTGGGACGGAACAAATGACTATGGACGGTCCGTGTCATCAGGAATATATATATGCCATATGGAATTTTCCAACAGATCCGATACACCTGGTAAAAAATATTTTGTAAAAAATATGGAGATGATATTAACCAGATAAATTGGAAGAATTAAAAAATATTAAAACAATCATGAAAACTCTCTAATAATCACGAATTGCACAAATTTTGCCAACATAAATTCATTAAAATCAATTCGTAAAAATTCGAGAAATTCGAAGCTAAAATCTATTTGAAGGGGACTCAATTGTTAATGCTTAATCAAAATGAATATCCGTCTTTTACTAAAAGGACCGATGGCAAATATTTTAAAAAGGCTTTTGTCATATAGAGAATTTTCAATGGTAATTCGTAGAAAAATTATAAGATATTTACATCATTTTAATGACATCATTTTTTACCCGAAATTACCCCATAAAACTTAGGCTTGATGCATGAAATTCTGGATTGACATAACTCATCCGCCACATGTACTTTTTTTTAGACCATTGATAGAAGAATTTGAGAAAGTTGGTATAGAAACGGTCGTTACAACGCGGAATGAATATCAGGTGGACGACCTATGTAAACAGTTTCACATAAAATTCCATTCAATAGGAAAACATTATGGCAAATACAATATTTATAAATTTTATGGATTATTCATAAGAGTTATTCAATTATCGTATTTTGCACATCGATACAGATTTGACCTGGCAATTAGCCATGGTTCTCCCTATCAATCAATATCGGCCTATCTATTGGGCATTCCCTCTATTTTTTTGAATGATTACGAACATCCGCCTGATCATAAAATTTCTAAACGATTTGCCACCAAAATATTTCTTAGTAACTATATTCCAAATGATATAATCAAACAAAAGGGCTTTGAATTAAAAAAAGTCATAAAATATTCCGGATTAAAAGAATATGTATATATAGAAGATTTTATTCCCAATGATCAGATTTACCAGCAATTGAAATTGAGACAAAAAGACATTTTAGTCACGATTAGACCACCTGCTATGGAAGCGCATTATCAGAGCCCTGAAAGTGAAAAGTTGTTTTGGGCGGTTTTAAATTATCTAATTAAAAAGAAAACTATCAAAATCATTATTTTGACAAGGCGAAAGAAGGAAAAAGATAGAATATATGAATTCATTGGAAATACAAATGGCAAGCTCCTTATTCCCTCACAGGTAATAAATGGATTGAATCTAATATATCATTCCGATTTAGTTATTAGTGGCGGTGGAACAATGGTTAGAGAAGCAGTTGCTTTGGGGGTCCCGGCATACAGTATCTTTAGGGGGCCGAAGGGAGCAGTAGATAGATATTTGGAAAGAAATAATAAATTGTTTTTTATAGATGAAGAAAAAGATATTCGAAAAATCAAAGTCATTAAAAAAGAAAATATCGACTTTAATTTTGGAGATAAATTAGAACTAAAATCGTTTATAACCAATAAAATCCTGTCTCTTATAAATTTCAAATAGAACTAAATGAATCATATGATGTGAAAAATCTGATACTAAAAAATTTAAAATTTATTTTTATTTTTATTTTTAGTAGTTTTATTTCAATAATAGTTATAAAAAACAATCCATACTTATGGATTTTGTTTTTTATGGTAATTTTGGGGATAGTAATATTTGAAAATCCCAATATTGGCTTTTATATAATAATATTCAGTGTATTTTTTTCTGATTGGTTCATGCAATTAGGTTTGATTCCTCCTCAAATGACTTTGCTTCCTGAAGTGATTTTACTTATTCTTATCATTAAGGTTGGCAATTTACGCGCAAAAGACAAAATATTCATCCCGACTCCCATCGATTTGCCCATTTTGCTATTCATATTCTGGGCAATTCTATCCACGCTTTTTAATGCGCAAAAAATAGAAACCACTATTATAGCTTTTAGATATGACCTTAAATATATTATAATGTTTGTCCTGCTTATTAATCTGAATCCCAACGAACGATTCTTTAAACGAATGATAAGAATCTTCATCGTTCTTCTTCTCGTTCAAGTACCCGTGGCATTGGTTAAAATGAAGATTTACGGTCAGGGTGAATCTGCCATTGGGACCTATGCAGTTCATGGGGGAGTTCCTTCAACAATATTACCTTTGATAGCCATAAGTATCTTTTTGGGGTTCTTTTTATTCGAAAAGCCGCGTTTTCGATATATATTTCTATCTTTATGTTTTGTTCTATTTTCTATCATAGGTGGCAAAAGAGCTTTCCCTTTTTTTGGAACCTTACTCTTTCTTTTCCTTTTCTGGCAAACAGGGAAAAGAAATTTTGCAAAAGTGTCTTTTGTAGCTCCTTTCCTTATGGTTGGATTCTTGGCTAGTGTTTACTTTGTTCCATCTCTAAATCCCACGTTTAAGGATCCTCATTATTTATTGGATTATTCATCTTCTTACTCCACTGCACACAGTTCCGAAACGGGCAAAGCAGTAGGCAGAACATCAGCTTTGATAACAGCGTTTGAAATAGCAAAAGAGAATCCCTCGAATTTTCTATTGGGATTCGGTCCCGGAAGTCTTGCCCCAAGCCATTTTAAAGAATATGAAAGTGACATTCGCAAATCCCTTCCCATCAGTTACGGCAAATCACAATGGGTAACTATGAGCCTAGAATATGGCTGGGTGGGAGCACTATTATATTTGTGGCTATTTATTCCCCTATTCAGAATAAATCAAAGATTCTTTCAGATA
>CAJVYU010000041.1 GCA_913009735.1 uncultured Fidelibacterota bacterium | reverse complement strand
GAAGAACGTGATACTAAGCAGGTGCGATCGTCAGGCCTCTCGCTTGTATTTCTTTTATTTTTTTTTTTAATGATACGGCGACCACCGAGATCTACACTCTTTCCCTACACGACGCTCTTCCGATCTAGATGGGAACCAGCGGTGCTCTCCACAGGTAGCAATCGCCATTTTGAGAGAAATGGATTTGCTTTCACAGGATGAATATGAAAAATTAAATAGTTTCAGTAAAACAACATTAAAAAACCACAGAAAACTTGAAGTGGGATCTATAAAAGTGGAGATATTATGAAACAGCATCTTGAAAGTTTCTCAAAAAAATAATGAATTAACCGCAAAGCACGCAAAGAAAACGCAGGGGTCGCAAAGTAATATTTATTCCTAAATTGAGCGATTCTTTCTTGAGTATGGATAATAAGCACAAAACCTATTGGGTAATGGAGTTAATGAAAGAAATAATGAAAATTTTTTACAATCTATAATTATGAATTACCCAATTTTTAGCACCGATCTTTATTTGATGGAACTTTATATTTACACCTCCTTAAACCCCTCCTCATATCCGCCAGCGGTCGGACAGGTGAGGAGGGGACTCTTAACTCGTCCGCTAAATTACTCATAATGGCAGGGGTGGTGAAAAAATGGGACGTTCTTCAAATTTATCATAAATAGTTTAATTTAGATTTATAATTAAAAGTCTTGTATTCCCTCTTTCGTCGAGTCGGGATGACTGGATTATTTATCTCCTAATCAAGCCGGCCAGGGTTTTCCGAAGCGTCTTTAATTTAAATGTTCTTTCCACATGGCCGTGGTCTTTCAGCCATTCTGTGGTTTGAAAATCCCTGCTCGTTTTATGACCGGTATATTGTTCGATAACCCGCTTACCGGAAAAACCAATATGCCTTGCGTGCTCCTCAAACAGGCGAATTCCTCTGGATCCATAACCGATGGCTACACCGCCAAGAGTGGGATCCGTAATCAATGTAATTACTTTAAGCTCCTCTCTTTCGACCCTTGTTAATGCTACATGCGCCTTAGGAATACCCACCATGGATGAACATCCTTCATGCATGCGGGCGCCGCCACCGGCTGCCTGTAAAATCATAGGTACATTTTTATGCATGGCGATTTCTGCTGCTTGCCAAATTTTTTCCGCAGATGACATACAAAAAGACCCGCCCAAAAATCCAAAATCCGTGCCAACATACACAACAGACTGTCCCTCAATTTTCCCGTCTCCTGTGATCATTGCCGTCAATAAACCTGTCTTTAAACGGGTTGCTGCAAGTTTTTTCTTATAATCGGGGAACGATAAAATATCCTTATCAATAATCCGTTTTGTTTTATCATGCTCAATAAATGAGTCTGTATCCAAAGCATAATGAATGTAATCCCATGCAGTCAGCCGGGTATAGTGACGCAGGCAAGTGGGACATACGAAGCTATTATCTTCCAGCTGGCTGTAGTTCTGGGGATCGTAGATTCTTCTTCCATCGATGGTTGTACATTGAGAATGTCGTTTAATAAACCCATTGGACCAGTTTTGGGGAATTTTTGTTTTTATTGATCGGAGTGATTTAGCTTCTTCATTATTCATCTTATTCCAATGACCAATTTTACGCCAGCGATTTATTCGTTTTGTAAATACTTCATTATCAGGAATTTTATCTAATTTTGGCAACCATTTTTCAAGGATTTTCTTTACTTCACTTTTAGTTTCATTGGGATATTTGTGAGCCGGACCCGGAGCTTCCGGAATAATTTCATCTACAATACCGACTTCAAATCCTTCCTTTGATGTGATCCACATGGCTTCGGCAGCACGATTCGCTTCTCGGCGTGTGCGAAATAAAATAGATGAAGCTGCTTCAGGTGAAATAACCAAATATGTTGAATTTTCCAGTGCAAGTACAACATCGCAACCCGTTAAGGCAATGGCTCCACCACTGCAGCCCCGGTTCATAATAACAGACAGTGTGGGTCGTTTGGCTTCGGCTAATGATTGGATGGTGTTTCCGATGCGCCAGGCGATTCCCCCTTCTTCCGCTGCTTCCGTGGGATCGGCGCCGGGTGTATCCAAAAATGTTATGACGATTCTTTGTTCATTATCCGCAAGTTTAATTGCTTCCACAGCTCTTGCATAAGAAGATGGTGTGGGCATACCATAATTCCATTTTTCTAATGTTTCCGGATGGGTCATTGCCTCCCGAATTTCTTTATAATTTGATGATGGCCCGCTTTGCTGACCAATGAGCATGAGTTTAATCCCGTTAATTTCTGCTCTATGGGTAGAAATCAGACAGGCCCCAAATTCATCACTATCCAAACATTCTTCAACATGTTCAAAACATTCAAGATAGTCCAAATATTTTGGTCGTTCAGGATGAAAGGAAAGCTGGTATTTTTCGTATTGAGTTAAATTAACTATGGATTTTGATGAGTAGTCGAAAGAACCGTCTTTTTCGAACGGTAAATAAAAATGATTATTGTTTGCCATGCCGGCTGAATTGATTAAATGCGTTCAGCAATTAATTCTGCAATATCGTACACATCCATCGTTTCATCCTGTCCTGTCACTTTTCTGCTGTCATCCAACATAATCATGCAAAAGTTGCAGGATGTAGCTACTGTTTTTGCACCCGTTTCAATGGCTTCTTCAAAGCGCTCAATGTTCAACCGTTTACCGGTATTGATTTCATACCACATATTCCCGCCACCGGCGCCGCAGCAGAAACTCATATCTTTTGTACGCTTCATTTCCACCAGGTTGTTTTCATCTACCATCACAGATTGTAATACTTCCCTTGGTGCATCGTATTCCCCTTGATGACGACCCAGGTAACAGGCATCGTGGAAAGTGACTTTATCGGTAAGATTTTTCTCCGGTTTGATTTTTCCGTCAGCAAGAAGTTGACCGATAAACTGTGAATGGTGAATGACATCTAGTTCAGCACCCATTTCACCATAATCATTTTTCAGGGTGGTCAGACAGTGTGGGCATTGGGTAATTATTTTTTTAACACCATACTTCTTAAAATTTTCCATATTCTGCATGGCTTGCATCTGGAATAAATATTCATTTCCAATTCGTCTTGCAGAGTCGCCCGTGCATGTTTCTTCATTCCCAAGTACCGCATAATCCACATTTGCCTTATTAAGAATTTTTACGACTGATTTGGATATTTCCTTTCCTCTATCATCATAGGCGCCGGCACACCCTGCCCAATACAGATATTCAGCAGATCCTTTTTCCCTCATGACCGGTACATCCATTCCTTCCATCCATTTTTCACGATCCTGGGGTGACATGCCCCAGGGATTGCCATAGGTTTCTATTTTATTGAATACATCCATGGCATCCTGCGGGAAATTACTTTCCATCAGAACGAGATCCTGGCGAACACGCAAAATATCCACCATGGGTTCGTTACCTACCGGACAAACTTCAACACAAAACCCGCAGGTGGTACAGGACCATAGAGCTTCTTCAGTTAGCATCCATTTATAAAGAGGATCTGTTGTTTTTTCTCCGTTGGAAAGTGCGTTCAAATGTTCATTAATGTAATACCGTTTATTGATCTCGATAGCTGATGGAGACAATTCTTTCCCGGTAACGTATGCCGGGCATAAATCCTGACAGCGATTACACATAATGCAGGCATAGCCATCCAAAAGCTCTTTCTGTGGAAGATGCTCCAGCTTTGATACGCCAAACTGTTCCGCATTTTCATCTTCAAGATCCATGATTTCCAATGTTGCCGGCGATCTGCGTTCTTTGGCTGCCATATAATTGAGGGGTCCCATAAATAAGTGAGCATGTTTTGAATATGGAAAGTAAGGCAGGAATCCAAGGATCAAACCCAATGCCAGCCACCAACTGACATGTTCACCCGAAATTAACGATGCTTGACTCATGCCTGACCCTGTCCACAGGAATGAAAGCAGCGTAGCCATCGGCTGGCTCCAATCATGGCCATTAATAGCAACCTCAAATGAAGCGCCAATGAACCTGAATCCCACATGACACAGTATAAACAACCCAACGATAAATGAATCGCGCCGCATTCCATTTCTGGCTGACTCGCTTAATAAGACCGGTTCTTTAACAATAAGATTTTGATCTTGATAAATGAATCGTCTGAAGATGAAATATTTTACTCCACCCAAAACCAGCAGACTGAAAATATCTACGAAAAACCGATAAATATCCCCAATGATGTTATTAGGAAGAAAATGAAATCCGGGAATCATTCCATAAAGAACATCTACTACATTCACAGCCATATACAACGTAAAGCCCCAAGCCACGGCTGCATGGATTCCGCCTACGATCGGTCGTGTTTTAAATAAAGTTCGTTGGGTGATAAATACGCTAATACCCTTCGGCAAATTTGAAAGTGCTTTTTTCCAGTCAATAGGATCGGTCCCCCGACCAATGACGTTGAACATTTTGCTGAACGTCACCCATGACAGCCCCATGGATATAAAAACCACCAGGACAAAAATGATTCTCTCCAAATTAGACAGCATTAGAGAGCCAGACTAAGATTGCAATGCTTCTGTCAATCTTGGCATAATCTCATGAATGTCTCCTACAACACCATAATCGGCTATTTCAAACAGCGGTGCGTCAGGATCCTTGTTAATCACAACTATATTTTTAGACCCTTTCATACCGACAACATGTTGAATGGCCCCGGATATGCCCAACGCCAAATACAATTTAGGTGCCACTGTTTGCCCGGAGCTGCCTACCTGATGATGAGATGGCAACCAGCCGGAGTCCACAACCGGCCTGGACGAAGCCAATTCCGCACCTATTACTTTCGCCAATTCTTGAGCAAGTGGAATATTTTCCTCTTTTCCAATTCCACGACCAATGGAAACAATCAAATCAGCACTGGATAAATCCACACCACCCGCTTCTTCCTGGAATGGTTCTTCCGGGGTTACTTTTATTGCTGAAGCATCTAAATCAACATTGACTGATCGAGCAGATGCTGTACCGCTTTGAATATTCTCTGCAGAATAAGCAGCCGATTGAAAACTCACCAAGACCGGTCCATCGCCACTGGTTTGTAATTCAGAAACCAGTTTTGAATTAAAGGACTGCTTATAAAAAATTGGTTTATCTCCATCAACGGTGTAAGAAACAACATCATTCAGAAATGGCCGTTTCAGTTTTGCGCTTATTCTGGGAACATAATCCCGGATTTGATATGTATGTCCAAAAAAGACATAGTTGGGATTTTCTGCTGAAATCACCTGTGCAACAGCAGCGGAATACCCATCTGCTGTGTATGAATTCAGGTTTTCATTTTCCACAGAAAGAACTTCTTCAACTGAATATTGAGAAGCTTCCGCCGCCAGAACGGATGCCTTTTCTCCCAATGCCAATATACCAACACTTAATCCGCATTCCTTTCCGATTTGCTGGGCGCCCGAAATTGCTTCCAGACTCATACGGTGGATACTGCTGTTTTTATTTTCTAACACTACTAAAATATTCATCATAATCCCCTAAATAATCCGAATTTCGTTTTTAAATACATTCACCAGTTTGCCAACAATTTCATCTACAGAACCTTCAATCATTTCCGTTTGTTTTTCCTTGCGCTGGACAGATAATTTCTTGAATGATTGCTGGATATTAACATTTTTCAACTCATCGAAAGAAACGGTCCTGATCTCTTTTTTCTTTGCAGTCATAATCCCCTTTAATGAAGGATATCGTGGAGTATTCAACCCGGATTGGATTGCCAAACTTGCAGGCAGTTTCATTGTTTGCCACTGAAACCATCCGGCTTCCAGTTCTCTTTTAACTCGTATATCTCCATCCTGAATCTCTGTGGCAACGACAAGCGTTGCTGTTGTCATCCCAAGCATTTCACCGATCAGTACACCTGTTTGACCAAAGCCCAGATCGTCAGATTGTAACCCCGATAAAACAAGGTCAGGATTTTCTTCGCTAATAACTTGAGTAAAAACAGAAGCAATGGTTAATGGATCTGTACAATAAGGGGCCTCTTCTTTTATATGTATGGCTCTGTCTGCACCTTTGGCCAGTGCTTCGCGGATTGTTTTTTGACATCGATCAGGTCCCAAGGTGACCACAAACACATCACCCTCGCCCATTTTCTCCCGAATTTGCAATGCTTCTTCCAAAGCATAGATATCACTTTCATTCATTTCAAACGGTAAACCACTTTCCTGTATCCAACTACCATCTGTATTTACATTAAAAGTTGCTTCACTGCCGGGAATTTGTTTTACCAACACGCAAATTTTCATTTTAGTTTTCCTTCATTTTGAATGAATAAAAGAATCATGATCATAGATAATTGATTCATATCATTAAATAAACCTATGTCTTGTTCAAAGTTAAGGTCAATCGTATATTTCCTCATTGAAAAAACATGACCAATACAACCACAATCGTTTTAGCAAATATTCTTTTTATCGTTGGAACACTCATTCTTTTATGGGTGATATGGCGCTGGGTACAGCGACGTAAGTATTAGAATTGATTAAAATATTCTTTTAAAAAAAATAATTGAAAAAACTCCCGGTTTCGTAGTATACTTCACCACTGGCAAGGACTATGCTTTGCCTTTCGTGGGAAGTTTTGATTCACTAATTGCTAACAAGCAGGAGGAATACATGAAAAAACGAATGCTAATAGGAATTGTACTTTTACTGGCTTTATCAGTAACTGTACAAGCTCAAACATATACCGGGACATATCAGATGGTCGGTATTAAAGTTGGCTACCATAATATAGCTCGTACAGTTGAAAGCGCTGGTGATTCTGTGGCTAATTATTTTGTAGAAGCTAAATGGCCAAATGCCGCTACACCGGTTTATTCTCACACATTAGCCGGTTATGCACCGGGAGATACAATGTTTATAGTAGAAACACCGGATTTTCTACTGACACCTGCCGGGCTTGCGTATGTCGGTATCGATCTTTCAGTTGCGTTGAATATGGAAGATGGACAAATGCTAATACCAGCAGTTGACGGCACATCAAACACATTTCCTACTACGACTACCGAAAACTGTTCATCATATGCTGTCATATCTCCGGTTAATGATAATGCTAATATTTCGTCTACGTACACATCAAATTCGTATAATTCTTCTGAAGGAGACAATGGTACTTTCACTTGGGGATTTGGTATCGCTCAATCAGTAGTGTTTGACTGGTTTGATGCTCCGAATGACTGGGAAAATCCTTCTGGTCTTGAAAACTTTGGTCGACTCAAAGGATTTTTTAACGCGAGTGGATCAGGATTTGATGTATTGGAAGTTAACTGGCATGCAGTTGATGGTCCGGATTCTGACAGCGGTATTGATGATGCAGGAGATCGCGATCGTTTTTTAGGAATCTCTGTTGTACCTGGTGATACAGTGACAGTTGCTGCATTGAATGCTGCTCTTGGAACAAGTTTTAATGTGGGAACTTATCCTATACTTGGTGGAGAAGGCGTGGATCTGGATAACGATGGAGAACCTGATGGAGTCGTTAACACTGACTGGGGTTATCTTTTTGATCCAAAAGGCGCTGATGGTGTCATGATGAATGGCGATGAACCATTACAATTTACCGGCTATTATTTCACATCCAATTTCCTGACAGCTGCTGGTGCTCTTTCCCAGGCATATACCGCGGGTATGACTCCAACGGTTGATACGGATAATGATGGTGTTCCAGATACACCTGCATTAGTGTATTACTTTGTCACTCAAGGTCTGGATGCTACATCTGCATTAATCATGGCAGCCGATTCATTAGCTGACTTAGCAGCACAAACAATTGCTACTGCTTTCGGTTTAGATGCTGGAACCGCTGCAGCTATCGGTGCTTCAGTCGGTGCATATGCCGGTACGACCCTGACGGCTTTACTAACAAGTGGTGTACCGCTGGAAGAAGCGATGGCACAAACCGGAGCAGCCACAGCAGTGTATGCTTTGGGAGCATTAGCTCAAGCCGGTGTCGCCTTGAATGATTCTGACCATGATTATGATGGAACCAACGGACGCCTGGTTTTCCAAATTGGGAATTCATGTATACCTAATACCCAGACCAGAGATGTTTTTGCAATTTTTGATAATTTCACAGTTGGCATCGGATCAGAGGATATTCTTCCAACAGAATTTGCTGTTTATGAAAATTATCCCAACCCATTCAATCCAACAACGGAAATTAGTTTTGACCTTACTGAATTCTCACCAGCAGAAGTAACGGTTTGGAATATACTGGGTCAAAAAGTTGCGACACTTTATTCCGGTAAACTCCCTGCTGGTCGTCATACAATTTCCTTTGATGCCCGCGCTGAAAATGGAAACATGCTGCCCAGTGGTATCTACATTTATAGAGTAGAAGCCGGCAATAAAGTAGCAACAAAGAAAATGATGTTGCTGAAATAAATAAACAGAACTTTGTTTCGATCGTTCAGACAGCTCCACTTAAATGTGGGGCTGTCTGTCTTTAAAAATTTGAATAAGGTTATGATAAATGAATAAATCAATCTCCCTATTATTTATACTAACATTATCCAATCAATTAATTGCTCAAACCGGAACCATAACCGGCAAGATTACAGATGCGGGAAATGGTGATCCCCTAATAGGTGCAAATGTACTTATTAAAGGAACATCCGTAGGGTCGGCGAGTGATATTAACGGCAATTATACCATATTCAAAGTTCCGGTTGGTGCTGTTACTATTAAAGCAACATATATCGGTTTTGAAGCACAAACACAGAAAGTCACGTTAACTCTCGGGGAAACTCTGGTCATAAACATTGGGTTGGATCGGGAAGCGATTCGAATGCAAACGTATGTAGTGACTGCTTCCCGTAGACGAGAGAGAGTGGAAGATGCTCCTGCTGCAATTAGTGTTATTACACAAAAAGAAATTCGCCGTGAAAGTAATACAAATTTGGGAGATTATTTAAAACAAGTCAAAGGTGTCGATTTTACACAATCAGGCGTGGACAGTTATAACTTAAGCGCAAGAGGATTCAATTCATCATTTAGTTCCAGATTGCTGACATTAACAGATGGCCGGATGGCTAATATTCCATCGCTACGCTTAATAGCATACAACGTCATTCCAGTCTCTTTTGAAGATGTTAAGCAATTTGAAGTTGTCCTTGGCCCGTCATCTGCTCTGTATGGACCCAACGCCCATAGCGGTGTGTTAAATATTATTACATCCACACCGCGAGAATCAGTGGGTACAACTTTAAATATTCAGGGTGGAAGTCTTTCTCAAAAGAATAGTTACCTACGCAAATTAACTTTCCGTCACGCAGCTGTATTCAAAGATATTGGGTTTAAAGTATCTGCAGTCGCTTTTAATGCCTATGATTGGGAACATATCAATGACGATGAATATGAAGGCCATGATCCATCGTTTATCGGCCGAAATAGATTACTTCATAATGGTGTGGATGACGTTGGGCTTGCCTCCTCAAATACTGCTGAATTCGGAAACCCTAGATTTACTGAAGAAATGCTGACGGAAATTTCTAATAATGAAATACCTAATAATGGAATTGATGACAATGATAATGGTTTTATTGATGAAAACCTGGATTGGGTGGGTCTTTTTTATAAAGACAACATAGATGAAACATTTATTGCCGGCACTGAAATTGGGAGTCCTGTTATTACTCAAGAGATGGTAGATGCTGCTGTTAATGATCCATATAATAGGTATATATTGGATAATGGCACTATCCTTTGGGGCGTTACGGACGATATGATTGGCAGGGCGTATTCTGATGGACTCGATAATAACGGGAATGGCACCATTGATGAAGGAATCGATTCCGGTATTGATGACTTTACAGAGGTATGGTTTGACGGATTTGATAATGATAACGATGGATTAATTGATGAAAAAGATGAAATAGGTTCCCGTTGGTTGAGCCGGTTTGGGAGTTATAAACCGGGAGATGAAAATAATGATTGGAGCGGATTCGGTTTTGGTGATTATGAATATGATGCTGATGGAAATATTTCTTTTGATACCAATTTAAATGGAATATTTGGTGACAATTGGGGCAGTGATGGTATCGATAACGATGGAGATGGAGAAATTGATGAACGCCTTGAGGGAGATTTTCATTTAGCACGTCCCTCAAATTTCCCCAGATTTGAATCAGATGCAAATGATGACGGCATTGATGATTATCCGGATTTCAATGTGAAAAATTATCGATATGATTTAAGAGCAGATTATAATCCAAATGATGATTTCATGATGAGCTTCTCACATGGTTATGCCTATGCAAGAAATATTAACATAACTGGAATTGCCCGTTATCTGGCAGACGGTTGGGTATATAAATATTGGCATGGACGAATACGGTATAAAAATTTCTTTTTACAATCTTATCTCAATTCCAGTTTTTCGGGTCCCTCCGACAGACCCACGCGAAACCTTGCTACTGGTGGTAAAATCTTTGACCGATCAGGGAAATGGAGTACACAATTCCAACATTCCATAGAATTATTAGACGGCGATTTCCGGTTTGTATGGGGGGTTGATTATTTCCTGACGATGCCGAATACTCAAGGAACTATTTTATCGGACGATGGACTTATGGACCGCATGGATAACAACGGAAATGGTGAAGGATATTCTCCAATTCGTTATTCAGATTTTAATGATAATCTATTGTATGATGCAGGCGAACCGTTTACTACATGGTCAAATGATTCGACTGATAATGTTTGGGGAGCTATCAGGGATGGCGTTGATAATGATGGGGATAGTGATGATTATGAAGATACAAACGGCAATGGTCAACCTGATCTAGGGGAACCTGGAGTTAATGGTGTGGGCATGGTGATTGCCGATGGAAAGGATAATGATGGAGACGGTAAAATAGATGAGAATATTGATGAAGGAATTGACGAAAGCGCGGAAGATAATCGCTATGTTGTCAATGAACTGGGTTTGTATTATCAATTAAATTGGAACTTGAGTGATAAATTCGAACTTGTGCAGGCAACCCGGTTTGATGTCCACGACCGTTTAACAGATATGATTGAGTTTAATAATTCCGATCGTAACTACAACCCGTTAAATTGGCGTTTTAATTTTGATAAAACAAAAGGCCTTCAGGTATCACCCAAAATAGGTTTAGTGTGGCGTCCTCGAGAAAACCAAAATATTCGTTTAACTTATGCCCAAGCTTTTAATACACCCTCCAACCAAGCGCTATTCCTTGATATTTTTGTTACACGCGTTTCAACATTTAAAGTCTATGCAAGGGGAGCCGATGGTGGATATATTTTCCCCAGGACAGCAGATAGTACAAATCAGGTTTATTGGAAAGACCCCTATGATGCGTTTGCGGTAAATGTATTTAATCCTGAAACACATTTATTTTTCTACCCGTCAACCGATCCCAAAATAGAAGGATACTTTAAAAACGAAGTTAAGGACAAAGAAGGTATCTACCCGGAAGTGGTGCAAACTCTTGAGTTAGGATATAAGGGAAGGATTACACCAAGACTTTATGGGACGTTAGATATTTTTGGAAGCCATTTTAATTCTTTTGTAAGTGCGATTACATTTCTTACACCAATTGTTGTTAAAAAAGAAGCTCTGACGAACGACTGGAATGGAGATGGTATTAAAAACGAAGATCCTAATAATATTATTGACACTGAAGATTTGGAATTAGCATATGACCACTGGAAGGACTTCATCGACGGCGTAACAGCCCTGGACACAACCCGTGGCCAGAATCCACCCATTGTGGTTGGCTATGTTAATTATGGTGAAGTGAATATGGGTGGTGTGGATTTGAGTCTGACTTGGTTCTTTAACCGGGAGTTTACATTCGGCATGAATTATTCTTACCTAAGCATTACTCAATTTTATAATCCCATTACCGGCGCTCCTGATCCCATTAATGCACCCAAGCATAAAGGTGGAATAAAAATACAATACAATCCAAAAAAATATGATTTCAATGGAACATTGAACATCCGTTATGTGGATACTTTCCCATGGTCATCCGGAATTTATTATGGAACGATCAAAGCATATTTAATTGGTGATCTTCATACAAGTTATAAGTTCAACGATCATCTTTCAGCTATGCTGAGTGTAAATAATTTATTGGATTTCCGGCATATAGAAATTATGGGTGGTCCATCCCTTGGACGGTCGATTATTTTTCGATTACAAGCGAAATTATAATAACAAATTACATGGAACGCCCCTGTTTCGTAAGAAGCCGGGGCATTTTAATTTTCACTATAATTTAACGAAAGGAAAACACATGAAAAAGATACTGTTATTTCAATTCGTATTATATTTTGTCTTCATAAGTGCTGAATCATTTTCATGTATCACGCAACATATATGATGATACGATGCGTTTCCATCAAATAAATGAATATACTACCATTAATAAAGTCATTGTTCAAATCAATACTTTATCCAGTGAAATAAAGTGTGCATTAACCGGTTCATTGGTTAAACGCGGTTTAGAGTATTTATTAGTCATTGAGCGTTGTAAATGATTTCCTGGCTGGATAGTATAGATAAGGCTCTGTTTCATTTTGTTAATGATACATTGTCGAATGCGTTATTTGACGTCGTCATGCCAATTATTACCAATCAGGATTATTACATCGTCCCTATTCTGATTCTGATATTTATGTTGATATTTAAAGGAGGAAAACGCGGTCAAATTGCAGCAGGTATCCTCATTATTTCAGTTGCTGCAACAGATGTTATTGCGGCTCAAATTATAAAACCCTGGGTTGGCCGCCTTCGCCCTTCCCATGCCATGGCTGATTCAATTAATCTTCTTGTGGGTAAAGGAGGAAAATACAGTTTTGTATCAAACCACGCAGCCAATGTGTTTTCTGCTGCTGTCGTTTTAACCTATTTCTATTCAAAGTGGAAAAACGTGCTATATACATTATCAACGCTTATTGCGTTCAGTAGAATTTATGTGGGAGTTCATTACCCCGGAGATGTGATAATGGGCGGTCTTTTTGGTTATGTTATGGCTTGGAGCATCATCTCCCTATGGATCATATTCAGGATGAGGGAGATGAAAAAAGGACGCCGATGGGTCCTTTATGAATAAATTTAATTCGGCAAGCCGGATTCCGGAGGTTTAACACCAAACCCCTGAAACGACTCATTTCCAGGTGACTTTATTTCACCATGTTTTTCTTCAAACTTTCTAATATTGTCCTTTAGAGCCAGCATAAATGCTTTGACGTGAGGAGGTGCCATGATAATTCGAGAATGAATTTTTGCTTTCGGAACTCCAGGTAAAAGTCTGGTAAAGTCCATTACAAACTCTGCGGGTGAGTGTGTAATTACAACAAAATTAGCATATTCACCGCTGCTAACTTTTTCATCTAACTCAATATTGATTTGTTGAATATTTTTCTTATCCATTATTTTCTCCGGGAAATAAAATTAAAATGAATCAAATTCTCTTCGGTTAAATTCTTCCCAATCTTCATCCAAGCCTTCAAATTCAGTATATTCCTGTTTCTTCTCATTATCACCACCGGTTTTATCTATAATCACTTCATTTTCATATAGACTGAATGTATCTTTTTTCTTTTCAAATTCGGCCGGATCTACTTCTTCTTCCTCTGTCTGATCAAGATCTTCTATATCTTCACTATAAATATCTACATCGAAAAAATCCAAATTTTCAACAATACCATTCGTCATGAGATATTCAAGAAAATCCAAATATTTTCTATTTTTTAAATCAGTACGACAAACCGGGCATGTCAATTTCTCTTTGAGATCTTTCTCCTCAAGAGTCGTTTCACAAGCTGGGCATATTATTCCTTCTAGCATATATTTTTCCCTCGAAAATCGGGCGTAAAGTTAATCGAGCGTTTTAGCATCGTCAATAACTTTTATTCACTATTTTTGACGGAAGGATAAACACTGTTAATAAAATGACAATAATTCTATTTCCATAAACATTCCGAAGCGGGTGGAATTAGACTCATGGCTCGTTCGGTTAAGGCGGTTATTGTCAGTGAAGGATTTACTCCGGGGTTGGCCGATATCATGGAACCATCGCATACGTACATATTTTTGTATCCAAACACTCGATTGTTTTTATCTATTACGCCTTCATTTTTATCCTTACCCATACATATTCCACCTAAAATATGTGCGGTCGATGGTATGCCAAACAGTGCCTCATAATTAGGCATCATTGCTTTTCCGTTCATTATTTCTGCATATTTTTCCGCTAAAGCTTGTGCTTCAGGTATAAATGGTGTCGGAGATTTACCGTCCTCCATACCGGTTTTCATCCCAATTCCGAAAGGACCTTCACTAAATCTTAATGTGCTGTCAATCGTTTGCATAAATAATAATACTTGCGTTCGCTTCGCCCAGTCATCAACAAAAATGGTTTTTATGTTGTTAATGGGATGTTTAATAAAATCAGCTATTATTCTGGAAAATCGCGTGATAAATGATTTTCCTTCTACTCGGGGTAACATGATTAATCTCCAAAAACCAGAGCCTTTAGAATAGCGTACCGGTTCCAGATGACTGTGTTCGCTGATATGAAGAATAGATCCAATAGCGACTCCCTCAGAATAATCGGTTTCTTTATCTAAGGCTGTAACGGGCATAAGCGCTTCTGAATTGGTTCTGACCATGGACCCTACTTTCTTTGATAAATTGGGCAGAGATGTTTTTTTTAAATTTAAAAGCAATTTTACAGTCCCCAAAACACCGCCTGAAAAAATAACTCCACGACAATTCAATTTACCTGTTTTTTTCATAAACCGTGATGTTGACTGCTCCCATATCACCTCATAACCTTCAGAGCCATCTTCCCCGCCTAATGGTTTTACATCGACCACTTTTGATTCTGCCTGGACCCTGGCGCCGGACTGTTGAGCTAAATACAGATAATTCTTATCTAATGTATTTTTTGCATTAAATCTGCAACCGACCATACAACCGCCGCAAAATGTACATCCTGACCTTTCAGGCCCCTTGCCGTTGAAATATGGATCAGGAACCGTCACGTCCCGCTTGCCAAAATACACAGAAACATTTGTCGTCTCGAACTCGTCTTCTCTTTGTAAATCCGCCGCCAATTTTTTTAATGCAATATCGCCCGGTTCCAACCTTGGATTCCGATCGGCGCCAAGCATTTTAAGAGCCAATGGATAAAAATCTTTTAATTCATCTTCCCAAGATGCCAAGTGTGACCAACTTTTGGCCATATAAAATGACTTTTTTGGTACAGGTAATGTATTGGCATAAACAAGAGAACCACCGCCAACACCTACTCCGGATAAAATTCCAATATGCTTGTAAAAAGTTAATTTAAAAAAACCAAAAAAATTTAGTAACGGAAGCCACATCCATTTTTTCAAATTCCAAATTGTTTTTGGGAAATCACTGCTTTTCCACCATTTCCCTTTTTCAATCACCAGTACTTTATATCCTTTTTCTGATAGACGCAATGCAGAGACCGAGCCGCCAAATCCGGAACCGATTATGATATAATCATAATCAAACATCGTTTATTCGTCCTTCATTATTTTGCCAGCCATTTTTGGGCTGCACCAATTGTGTTAATGCTTGGATTGACACAGTTAATTCAAGCCAGATATTGATTCATAAATATTTTTTAGTAACTTTTCTTCAGCCAAAGATAAATCCAGACCCCTCCGTTTTTTAACGATGCGCGCGGTCTCAAGAAACGATTCCCATCGAATTCGATTTATTTTATCACTGACGCACCATGAAAAAGATTTTATCGTTTTAGGCGGAAACCCTCTCGCAACAATATTACTTCCAGGGCCGATGACGGTTCCCGTATTCAATAACGTACCGATTGCAGTTTTCACATGATCACCTAAAAAACAACCTATATAATTAGACCCCGTATCTCTCATTTTTCCATTGACCATAACGTCAACAACACTGTAATTATTTTTCAGGTTGCTGTTGGTAGTACCGGCTCCCAAGTTCACCCATTGTCCTAAATAGGCATCCCCAAGATGACCATCATGAACTTTATTACTCCACCCTTGAATAATAACATTATTGATCTCTCCGCCCAATCTGCATACCGGTCCAATGGAACTCGCTTTCAATTTAGTCATTGACTCGACAATATTGCCTTCTCCCAAATACAATGGTCCTTCTAAATGGGTCATGGGTTTAATCACAGTATTTTTATCTAATACCACAGGGCCGTTGGAAGCATCGATCACGGAATCTTGAGCGATAAGGACTGATGAATGAGCTAAAATTTGATTACCATTTATTAATGTTGCATCCGTTTTTGGTGTAGAGTAATCGCTAAAGAATCTCACATCAGATTCTAACTGCTTACCGGTTTCCTGAACAGCTTCCCACAAAAAATGGATTGGTTTACAATCCAGGTTTTTTTCTTCTTTTGTTGATTTATAATCCTGAACACTTGGTCCCTCATTTTTCATCCATTTCCGACCTTCCACTTCCGTTAAATACGCACCGACAAATGTTGACTCCTGATAAAATTCGGCATCCTTAGTATTTACAATTTGATCAATAAGGTCATTATTCCAAAGAACATTACCCAACAACCAGAGTCCTTCCTCAACAATTGCCGGATTAACAATATTCCCCGGATATGTTTCCTGTGTCAGTGCTTCCAATTCCGGTCGAACAATTAGGTACATATTACTATCCGGAAGATGGATACTAATTCGTTCAATACATGTAAACGCCCCACAGCGGATTTCAAAAGCCGGCCGGGTTAATGTGATCGGTTCAAGATTCAATGTACGTTGATCTTCAAAAATATATACGTTCATGTTAATCCTAATAATTGTTGAATTTTTCCATAGCCTTCTTCAAGATATTGATTTTCTTTACGTTCGATCAAGATGTTAAAATATTTCTCATTCTCTTCATTATAAAACCCAATTCTCATGGGAGCTCCTGATTTTTGAACAATCGTCGCTGATACCGGATCAAAGTCCAAATTAAGATCAATAACGACTTCCGGCTTGGATACAAATATGATTTCAAGAAGAGATTGTTCCGGCAACCCCCATCGATTGATATGTTCATCGGAATAAGTAATTAATCGATCATTAATCCTCGCATCCACATATTCAAGATTTACGCGTTTTGCTATATACCTGACTTGAATTCTTCCTTGTGGACCAATGGCATTTTGCAACGACTGAATAAACATACGAGCAGCCCTGGAAGACTCAGGTGTTTTCGGTAAAAGGATTAACAAATTAGAAAATGGATATTTTTCTTTCCGCAGGGATAAGTTTGGAAATACAAATGTATCATTCCGCGTTCTAGCCCACCATAGTGCAATACGTGTTTTCCAAGGTAAATCCACGGCGGAATATAGCTTTTTTCACAGAATAGAACTTGTGTAGTTTCAATTCTTCAATTAATCCGGTAATCCGGGAAAATAATGAGTTTAAACAAAAAAATACTATTTGGCGGTCTGGGCTGGGTGTTAGCCGGACCGATTGGCGCCATCGTTGGCTATTTTCTGGCTTCCCAGGGAGAGCAAGCAGGTCAGAGTTCTTTTCGCACAACATCAAGGAGTTATCCAAGGACAAAACCCGGCGACTTTATGGTTTCAATGCTGGTATTATTTGCTGCGGTCATGAAAGCTGACAAGCATTTATTGCGTTCTGAACTTGATTATGTGAAAAAATTTCTAAGCCAGCAGTTTGGACATAATGAAGTCCGGGAATTCATGATGCTTTTTAAGGACATCGTTAAACAGGATTATCCATTGCGGGATGTATGCCGTCAAATACAGCGTTCTATGGATCACCCCAGCCGGCTCCAATTGGTGCATGTTTTGTTTGGTTTGGCCCAAGCGGACGGATATATACAATCTGATGAAATAAAAGTCATTTACACCATTGCCCGATATCTCAACATCAATGACCTCGATTTTGCATCCATCAAGGCCATGTTTGTCAAGGATACAAAATCGGCTTATAAGATACTTGAAATTAATCCAACGGTTGCAGATGCCGAGATTAAAAAAGCCTATCGTAAAATGGCATCAAAATACCATCCGGATAAAGTGACTCATTTAGGGGATGATCTGAAAAACCTGGCTGAAGAAAAATTCAAAGCAGTGAATAGTGCGTATCAGTCAATCAAAAAAGAAAGAGGGATGATTTGACAAGGGAAAACCCCGGGCAATTCCCCTTTACCCGTGGTATCTATTCAGAAATGTATAAAACACGGCTCTGGACTATGCGCCAGTATGCCGGTTTTACAACGGCAGAAGAATCCAATAAACGCTATAAATATTTGTTAGATAACGGCGTATCCGGTTTATCTGTCGCCTTTGACCTTCCCACGCAGATCGGATACGATTCTGACCATGAAATGGCATTAGGAGAAGTGGGTAAAGTCGGCGTTCCCATTTCAACCATTGAAGATCTGGAAATTTTATTTAAGGATATCCCTCTCGATTCCGTTTCCACATCCATGACCATCAACGCCACTGCTGGAATTTTACTGGCACTATACATCGTTTCAGCTGAAAAACATAATGTTGCTGCTGAAAAATTAAAAGGTACTATTCAAAATGATATTCTCAAGGAATATATTGCCCGGGGGACGTATATCTACCCTCCCGGACCTTCCATGAGAATTGTGACTGATATTTTTGATTTTTGTTCAAGCCATGTTCCAAACTGGAATACTATTTCCATTTCCGGTTACCATATCCGTGAAGCCGGTTCTACAGCTGCACAGGAACTTGCATTCACTTTAGCAGATGGAATCGCTTACGTCCAAACAGCTATTGATAAAGGTCTGGATGTAGATACATTTGGTCAACGGCTTTCATTTTTTTTCAATGCTCACAATGATTTTTTAATGGAAGTTGCAAAGTTTCGGGCCGCAAGGCGCTTATGGGCAAAAATCATGAAAGAACGATTTAATGCAACCAATAAAAAAGCAATGATGTGCCGCTTCCACGTACAAACAGGCGGATCCACACTTGCAGCCCAGCAAATAGATAACAATGTGGTACGGACAACCATTCAGGCTATGTCCGCTGTCTTGGGTGGAACACAATCTCTACATACTAATTCCAGGGATGAAGCCCTGGCCCTTCCGACAGATGAGTCCGTAAAACTCGCCCTCCGAACCCAGCAAATCATCGCTTATGAATCGGGTGTTACAAACTATCCTGATCCGTTTGCCGGAAGTTATGTCATCGAAGAATTAACTGACAAATTGGAATCAGAAGCCAATAAACTAATCAGAGAAATTGATAACATGGGAGGGGCTGTTGCCGCCATCGAAAAAGGCTGGATTCAAAACGAAATTGCCCGTAGTGCTTATGAATATCAACAGAATGTGGACAGTGGAGAACAAATTATTGTCGGTGTAAATAAATATCAGTCAGATGAAGACGTAAATCCAAATCTGTTAACCATTGATCAACAAGCAGTCGAAAAGCAAATTCAACGGGTGAAAGATTTTAAATCAAAACGCAACAACGATCATGTAAATAATCGTCTGTCTGAATTGAAAACGATTGCTTCAGGTTCTGATAATATAATGCCTGCCATCATCGAATGTGTAAAACACAACTGCACATTGGGTGAAATATCGGATGCATTGCGTTTGATATTTGGTGAATATCACCCGTCCTTTTAATAATTTGGATCTATCTCATTGTACAATGAATTTGTATATCAAAAGGGAATATTTTCTCAATTTCCCCTAAAGAGGTTGTCCCAAAAGATTAATATTCAATGTTGAGAAAGAACAAACCGCAGATAATAACATCTGTAATTTCATTAATAAATTGTTTTCTCAACGTAGTACAGACATTCTTGTCTGCAGTACTTTTACCTTTTTACCGTAATTCATACCTTTTGGAATAGCTTCCGGAGAGGTGATTGAATATGAATTTAAATAAAAATATTGCGTCAATAAAATCCTTATGAATTCTCGTCATTTTGCTTCGACCATATCTTTTTTGTTCCATCCAATGATCATTTCATTTGTGGCATTTTACCTGCTCTTATTTGGCCGGGTACCCATTGCTGATAACGCCGTCAATGTGCTGATCATCTGCTTCATTTTCTCAAACCTGATTCCTATTTCCACAGTGTTGTTTTTGAAGAAAACAGGAAGAATTTCTGATTTGGATGCGTCACAAAAAGAACAACGCATTTTTCCGCTTATTTTGGGAATTATCTATTCAGGAATCGCTTTCCTGATTCTGACATATATGAACGCTGACCCATTGGTAAGAGGTTTAATGTTTTGTTATATGAGCAATACAGTATTTACGATTATTATTACAAAATACTGGAAAATCTCCATTCATGCTATGGGAGTTGCCGGTCCCATCGCCGCTTTGTGGGTCGCCGGATTTCAATATCCATTTCTTGTAGTTTTCATCCTGATTGCAGTCAGTTATTCAAGAGTTATTCTGAAAGCTCATACTATACTTCAAGTCGCGGCCGGTTCCATTGCAGGACTTGTTCTGACCTACGGTCAACTACATCTCTTTTTTGTATAATCATGTTCACAAACCTTATTCAAGCCAATCTTACCACACGTGTCCTTGGCCGGGAAATAGAACATTATACCTGGACTAAATCCACTAATGAAGATGCTTGGAAGCTGATTGAAAGTGGAGCTAACGAAGGCACGCTTGTTATTACAGACAAACAGACAGCCGGTAAAGGCCGGGCTGGCAGGATCTGGGTCTCTGTCCCCGGGAAAAGTTTGACAACCTCCCTTATCTTAACACCAGGAATAAACAGTCGCTTGGCTGGTTGGTTTCCCCTGTTGACTGGAATCGCCATTGTGGATGCTTTAAAGGAATTGGGTTTAAACACAAAACTTAAATGGCCAAATGACATTATGGTTTACGGAAAAAAGCTTGGCGGTATTTTATGTGAAAGCAAAATTCAAGGCTCTATATTGGAATGGGTTATCATTGGAATCGGATTGAATATCAATGAACATGAAAATGAATTACCGGCAGATCTCAAGGCCACATCCTTTTTGATAGAATCGTCTTCGTCCATCCAGAGAGAGTTGGTTTTAGCTAAAATCCTGAATAACCTTGAATGGTTATATAACACATTGAAAGAAAACAGGGATACGAAGATTTTATTAGAATTTTGGACTGAACGTTGTAACCATGTGAATAAGAAAGTTAAGTTTGAAGCAGATAATGATACTCAGGAAGGTATCTTCGTCGGAATTAATAACGATGGGGCTGCCATTATGAATTCCAATGGAAAAGAAACAATTTACACTAGCGGAGACATACATATTGAGACTTATACAAAACGTTTAGCATATATCTCAAAAAATAAATTATGATTTTAGCCATTGATATAGGAAACACCAATACCGTTCTCGGTCTTTTCGAGGATAGTACACTGGTAGAAAGCTGGCGTTTGAATACTGCAGCTACACGGACCATTGACGAAAGCTGGGTGGCTATCAAACTCCTTGCGGAAGATGCAAACCGTGATTTGAAATCTCTTGAAGGAATTGTTGTCGGTAGTGTCGTTCCTAAAGAAACTTTTGTTTTCAAAAAAATGTGTGAATATTATCTAAACCGGACTCCTTTTGAAGTGAATGGAAGTCTGGATTTAGGAATCGAACTGGATGTTAAGTCTCCTGTTGAAGTGGGTGCCGACAGAATTTCCAATGTGTATGCCGCCGGGAAATTGTATGGTAAACCATCCATCGTCGTGGACTTTGGAACAGCTACCACATATGATATTATTGATGATCAGGGGAATTTCATCGGCGGAGCAATTTCTCCAGGAATTGAAACCAGCGCCATGAATTTATTTCAATCAGCGGCTCTGTTACACCGCATCGACTTTGAAATCCCTAAATCAGCCATCGGCCGCGACACACGATCTAATCTGGAAAGTGGAATTCTATTTGGAGCCGCAGATCAGCTGGATGGAATGATTCAACGAATCAAGGAAGAAAAAGGCTGGAAAGATATTCCGGTAATCATCACCGGTGGATTGGGGAAAGTTATTGGAGGCATCGCGCAAACAAAAACGACCTTTGACGATGATTTAACGTTAAAGGGATTATATCATTTATATATTGATCTGAATTGATCAAAAACGGTGTAAGGGCGACACTTTAATATTGACTTTATAGCCCTGGAATTCTTTCTCAACAGCACTTTCCAACTCTTTACAACATGCTGCAATTTGTTTTTTGAGCATTGTCTGTTCTATATTGATTCCAAAAAGGATAACTTTATGTTCATCCGTCTCAACAATTCTGATATCATGAATGTCTGTAATACGACCATCCTTGATCCAATTTTCATTTAGATAATTTGTCACTTCCAGGACTTTCGGATTATCCGGATGAACCGGATCCATATGAACTGTAGGCTCAACACCCAGTTTTTCTGTTAAAACATCTTCGACATATTCAGCGATGTCATGGGCCCGTTCGGGCGTCTCATTGGCATTAATCTCTATATGCATACTTACGAATTGATCTTTTCCATAACTGTGTATGATTATATCGTGAGCGCCTAAAACTCCGTCAAGAAGTGTAACGATCTGGCGGATTTTCTCCACTTCCTCCTCGCTGGGTGGTTTTCCAATAAGATCATCAATGGCTTCCCGGGCAATAATATAACCCATATAAATCAGGAAAAAAGCAACACCAAGCCCGGCCCATCCATCTACAGCATAATACCCAAATTTTCCTCCAATCATGGCACCAATAACCAGAAAACTGGATATGGCATCTGACCGGTGATGCCATGCATCTGCCCGTAGTGTTCCCGAAGCAATTTTAGCTGAAAGGAATTCTGCATACCGCGCTATGATTTCCTTTATAACTATGGTTGCCAGCAGAATTATCACCATCCACCACTCTGATTTTACGACTGCAGGATTGTTAATACGCTGTATCGATGCTTTGAAGAATTCAATTCCGGCCACAAAAAGTAAAATGGCAATAATCAGTGTGGCGATATATTCTATTCGCCCATGTCCGTAGGGATGCTCAACATCAGCCGGCTTTTCCGCTTCGTGGAATCCCCATATAACTACGCTTGAAGAAATAACATCGGATAATGTATGAATTGCATCGGCTATAAGACTAATGGAGTTGATCATTAAGCCAATAAAAAACTTTATTATGAAAAGAATGCTATTTACAAATACGGAAATCCACCCTTGCAGTTTTCCGATTTTACTGCGGTAGATTCGGGTAGATTCTATTGTATTGGGGACGAATCTTTTAGTCAGTTTTTCAAATATATTATTCAAACTATTTATCCATCTTTTCTATTTATAACCAAACGGCGAGAATTGCTCCAACTATCATCAAACCTACAAACTGAAAACCCATGTTAATTCCATACAATTTCCAGGAATGTTTTTCGAAAATAACGCCCGTCAGGCCGAACGTGGCGATATAGCCCAGCCAGAGCCAGAATGCTGACAGGAGTCCTAATGATAAATTGGATGTACAGAAATCACCGTGTACCACTTTCATGTAATCTATCATGTGAGCTGTCACAAACACCAAAACCAATGTGCCTATAAATTGAAGGGCTAATCCTTTCCCTTTTCTGCTTTTGGACAGTTCTTCCGCTTCTGCGTCAGAAAGTCCCATGGCAGAGGTCCATTGTTTTAAAAATAACAAAGGCGAATACCACAGGGCACCCAGTATATAATGAGCCAAGGTGGCCACAAGGACTGCAAGATAATTGATTTGTGGTTCGTACATAATCATACCTTTCTTGTTTTGGGCATGTAATTTACCCCCCAACCTTGCGAAGGTTCAAAACCTTCGCAAGGTTTACTGCAAAAAATTATGAATCAATGACACTATCATTCAGGATGAACATTTCTTAAAATTATTCTACCTGAAAATTATTTATTGTAAATATGTTTGATTTAATCGTTCCTCCCTTATATACTTATACGATAAATTTTATTGATAATGATTATGTTTACAGCTATCCACGTTTTTATTTTTGCACGGTCAAGAATTATTTTCAATTTTAAGAGTAAATTCTCTGGACACAATATTGGGCTTATCAATACGTTATCAAAGACTAGTAGAAAAGTAAAGGATTCATACATTTGTAATATTGAGTAAGATTAGATGAGTGAAAAAGAAAAATACAGAACTCAATTTGAAAATGCTTTGAATGAATTTGTTGAAGAATTAAAGCATTATGTCTCAACTGATACCGGTGAATGGACTGTTAAAGGATTCATTGACATTTACAAGAATATCTATACCATCTCTTTCGATACTAAAATTGTTTCCAAGATACTGGAGATACATATTTTTCCTGAAATATTACGATTTGCCGAAAAAGCTGGGTACAAAATAATCCTTGCAGAGCATCAAAATTGGTATCCTGATCTTACTTTTGTAAATCAAGAAAATGAAGGAATTATGTTTGCTCTTGATTTAAAAACCACATTCCGTAGAAACAACAAATCAGCAGGATTCACACTTGGGAGCCACGGAGGTTATTTTAAAGAAAGAGATAAGGATAAAAATATTCAATTCCCATACAATCAGTATACAGGTCATTACTGTTTAGGAATCATATACACAAGAGTAGACTTTGATGATGATTTAGCCGAAACAGAAATATTTCAAGTCAGGGAACTTGAGGAACAGTATGGAAGTGGAAACGACCCCATTGGAGAAAGACAAGTTACCAAAATAGATAATTTAAAATCGATCACATCAATAATTAAGGATTTCGACTTTTTTACAGCTCAAAAATGGAAAATTGCAAGTGATAGTCAAGGTTCTGGAAACACAGCCAATATTGGTTCAATAAAAGACATTGATGATTTAAAAGCAGGAAATGGTGTTTTTAGTAAACTTGGTGAAAAATGGTTTGACGAATATTGGATGAATTATGGAACCGCTACAATGATAAAAAATAGGAAAACCGTTAAAATATCGAGCATTTGGGATTTTTTAGAATTTAAAGGAAGAACTGATTTATTTGATAAGGTTGTTGCCAAAGGAGCCAAAAGAAGAAGAAAATAATGAAAGTATTTGTACCTCCTATAAAATCGCAAGGCATAAAAACAAAACTCGTTGATTGGATTTCGTCTAATGTTGATGATCTGCAATATGATAGATGGGTTGAGCCATTTATGGGCACTGGTGTTGTAGCATTTAATGTAAGAGATCGGAAGAGCGTCGTGTAGGGAAAGAGTGTAGATCTCGGTGGTCGCCGTATCATTAAAAAAAAAAAAAAAAAAAGATATATAATAATAATATAAG